>JBMTLP010000042.1:0-13007 GCA_049433245.1 Pirellulales bacterium | reverse complement strand
CCCGTTTGATCGCGGCCACTTCTGCGGCAGCCTGCCTCGCTTCTCGCGTGGCCACCGCGCAGGCTTTGCTTTTCTTGCGAAGCGAACGAAACGCAGAACTGAAGCCGGCCGGGAGCAGCGAGCCTCGGTGTGAGGCTGCTGTGTCGTCATCGACGAGCCGTGAAAGCCCGAGACTGCCAAGTTCTTCACCAAAGCGTCGAGCCGCCAGGAGGGCGGCCGTTTCCGCTCGGGCTGTTTCCGCGGTCAGTCTTTCCAGCCGAGGCTCGTCGTCGAGCAGCGGACGAACCAGCCGGCGCTTCTGCCACACGGCGGAAGGCTGCGTCAGTTTTTTTCCTTCCGCAGCCGTTCGCTGCCGGATTTCCTGCTTGGCTTGGACCGCCCGTTGCATCCGTCTTCGTCGCTTGTCGTACCGCCTCCAGCGGCGATAGTCGGGATGCACGAGGTCATCTGGATCGAAGCGACGGAGCGCCCCGCGGGCATCTGACAACTCGCCGATGATGGGCTCCAGATCGATCGCGGCGAGAAGCCGCTCTTCCTCCAAGGCTACTGCGGCGAGTCTTGGTTCGAGGCTGGCAATCTCTCCGCGAAGCCGCCGTGCATCGGCCACTTGGCGACCTCGTGTGAGGGCTGGAGTGCCGGCCGCTTCGATCCGGTCGCCGACGTTGGCGCGCCGTCGGTCAAGGGTCGTGACTGTCGGCTCGCTCGATGGCTCCCCGCAGGTTTTCCATCACTCGAAACACATGCCCGCGGTCGAGCCCGCCAGCGAGTTCGTAGAGCCTGCCTCCGCAGCCGGCTGATTGCAGGGAGGAGAGTTCGTGAAGTTCATCCAGACCAAAGGCCATCACGGCGATGTACGACGCCTCGTCGAGTCCGCCGGTCCATTCTTCGAGGGAGGTCCGCACGTGCTGTCGGCCGGCTTCGTCCTCGATCTGGAGTTCGTCGTGGGCGGTCTTGCCCACGAGCGGGGTGCCTGCCGCCCGACGGCGGAGCACCTTCCACTGTCGGCCATCCACCACCGGTCGCACCACGAGGCTGCCTGCGTTCTCCACATTGCTCTCGATCACGCCCCGACGGGCGAGTGACCCAAAGCCGAAGAGCATCCCTCGAACAAACTCCAGCAGCGTCGTTTTGCCGGTTTCGTTGGTGCCATGAAACACATGCACCCCAGGGCCAAGCTCGTCGACATGCACATCGCGAAGGCAGCCGAACCTGGCGATTTCAAGTTTTTCGATATCCATATCTCAGGGCCTCCTGCAGCCGCTGCACAGGGTATTTGCCAGGGTGGTTGCTGCGGATCAGTCGTCTTCAAGCAGTTCCAGGGTCATCCATGCGGCCTCACGCACGACGTCCGTCGGAGGGATACGTTCGTCGCCGGACGCGTCGAGCGGCCAGGTGGCCGCCTCTTCGGCGAGCATCGCCGGAAACCTGCGGCTGCCCCCGATGTCATCTGCTTCCGCGAGGGGATCGAGTGACTCGGTGGGGTCCGCTTCGACCTGTTCGCACCAGGCCAGCGTGTCGCCTGCTCCAGGCGTCGTTTCGAGGAGTTGACGCATTTCGGCGAGCACGGCGTGGGCCATTCTCGAGACACGTCCTCGCCGCTCGGCGCTGCCCTCGCAGTTCACCAGCAACCGCATGATGACCAGTGGCGTCGGGCATGTGCCCACCGCCTGTTCCATCTCCACGGCTGCTGTCGCCGAGAGTTCCTCTTCCTGCTCGGTCGCTGAGCAGACCGTGCGTACGTCCTGCCAACTCACCACCGCCGTGGGAAACACCGACCAGTCCGTGATCCTTCCTTCAGACGACACTTCCAGAGAAGCAGCCACGCCCGGGCCATGTTCATGTCGACTGCGAGGCTGCAGCGAGGGCAGGCTCCAGATCGTTTCGTGAGGATCCGCGGCGGGGTGTGGATCTCCGCACGCGTGGCTTCGGCCGCTGACAATCCCGCGCGCTATCACGCGAGGACGAGCCGTGGCCCCAGGTGAGGTCTCGGAGGGTTCGCTGCTTGCAGCGCTGTCGGGTGCCGGGGCGAGGATGGTGGTGACCACCACATCACGTGGATCGTTACAGGCCAGTTCCACGCTGAGGCTACCGCGATGGAGCACGACCGGCTGCTGAGGGGTGAGCAATTGCAGGCCTGGAGGATCACCGAGTGCTATGGCCAGTTCAGCGGCCGCTTCCACGTTTGCCTCCGTGACCACCACTACGCGTCCATCCGCCGTGAAGGCCTCGATCGCTTCGGCGATGTCGGCGGCTTGGGCGGGGCTCACACGGCGCGGGTCAAGCACGTCGCCAAACAGCACCAGCCCCTGAGCCTTCCTCGCCTCGGCCGCAGAAAATACGGAGAGGGTCGCGGTCAGGGCGGCCTTGGCAAACCGCTGCCGGCGATCGCTGGGCATATCGATGGGGCAGGGCGGTTGATCGATGCGAGCATCGAAGGCAAACACAATCTCTGCGGCGGCCACGGGTGGAATGCTCCTCGCGGTGGCATGGAAATGCGGCGGGCTTCCCGCCACTCCCGCGAAAGCCTAGCCGCACCCGGTTCGACCCACCAAGGTGAAAATCGGCAAAGTGCGCAGACTTTTCCGGCGATGGCCCGCTGAGACGCTACGCCGTCAGCACGGGCGGAGAGCCCGCGAATTGCCGCAGCAGGTCTGCCGACCAGCCGTCGCTGGCCTCCAGCGTTGCCTCGTCAGTCCCCACCGCGACCAACACTCGGCTTCGCAGGAGCACGCCCTTCTCGACATCGCTGGGGAACAGCCGGCAGGCTACCTGCTCCGAGCCGTTGTCACGGCGCTCGGTGGTGATGGCACCGGGATCATCCGGGTGGATCGCGATCAGGACGCACCGCCCCACGCCGTCCGGCGTGGCCTGGCGGACGCGGAGGCAGGTGGCCGGTAGCTCGTGCTCGATCTCCCAGGCAACGCTGTCGCCGGCCCATCGTCCGTGCTCGTTTGACTGCACGCCGTTGATCGTTGAAAGGACGGTCAGTTCTGCAGTGCTCGTCAACAGTGAGGTTTGTGAAGAGAGCACCATCTGCCAACTGCGCGTCGCGCTCCCCGACGCAGCTGCCCCCAGTCGCCACATGGCGGTGATCCGCAGTTGGCGGTCGTCCTGCGGTTCGTACACCGCCGTCAGGTCGGTGCCCCGCTGCCAGGCCTCCACCGGTCGGCAGCCCTCCGGCAGGAGCAGGCCGAGCACCTGGAGCCCGTCGGCAACGGCCAAGCCTAACGGGGCTTCCGCCAGATCGATCCGCGTGTTCACCGCAGTCGCTACGGCGTCGCATCCAGAGAGCGTCCACGGAGCCGGCTCCCTATGCGGGGGCACCACAGGGGCGGGGGGCAGCAGAGGCGCGGGGGGCATGGGCAGGTGGCTCCTCGAGAGCGTGTCAAACGACTCCGAACCACTGCCTAGGATAGACCATCTCTATCGCCGTGCGACTGCTTTTCCACCATTTTCTGGCGATCGCAGTAAACTCAGGAATGTGTCGTTCAAGACCTTGAAAACTCTATCGTCAGGGAGATTGCGTGTCGCCGATCGAGCCGAGTGAAGAGCACTTGCGGGTGTGTGAAGAGGCGGCCCGAGCTGGCGCTGAGGTGCTGCAGTCGTGGCGTGGCCGGTTTGCGGTCTCGTCGAAGGGTCCGCGGGATCTCGTGACCGAGGCCGACCTCGCCAGCCAAACGGAAATCCGTCGGCTGGTCGAGTCGGCGTTCCCTGGGTACGGCTTCGAGGGGGAGGAGACCCTGCCCGAGGCGTCACGGATTGAGGAGCACCATGCTGTCCGTTGGGTGGTCGACCCGCTTGACGGAACGACCAACTACGTACACGGCTACCCGGCCTACTGCGTGTCCGTGGCGTTGGCTGAAGGGGACCGGGTGTTGGTGGGGGCGATCTACGACCCCGTGTCAAACGAGTGCTTCACCGCGCGGGCCGGTCATGGGGCGTGGCTCAACGGGAACCCGATTCACGCCACCGCCACCGAAGACCCGGGAGAGGCTCTCGCCGCGATCAGTTTTCCCGCTCAGTCGACCCGGGAGTCGCTGGCCGTACGTGATTTTGTCGCCGTGTTGCCGCACCTGCGGGCTGTTCGCCGCAGCGGTTCGTCGGCGCTCAATCTCGCCTACCTCGCGGCGGGTCGACTGGATGCATTTTGGGCCCGCCGCATCGCCAGTTGGGATGTGGCGGCCGGCCTGCTGCTCGTGCAAGAAGCAGGAGGCGTGACGGCCCCGCTGATTCCACCCGGGCAGCCCGGAGGGGAGGTCGGTGAAACCGTGCCTCTGGCAAATCCCGCGTTCCTCGCCGCGAGCACGCCGAAGTTGCTCGTGACCCTCCGTGACGTCATGACGGCGGGCTGAGCGGGGCGGGTGTGCGGCCGCTGCGGCGGGCCAACTGGTGGTGCGGTTGTAGGGTTTTGAGCAGTTGAGGGGGCCGCGAAGGCTGTTCCTAAGATTTTGGTGGGGCGAAGCGTCCTGGATCTTCGTGCGTCGTTGACAACGGCGAGGTAGGCTCCAGAGACATGAGAAACGAAGCGTATCGATCTCCGGCCGTGGTCAGCCCGGGCTTGAGGGGGGCCCGCGTCCGAAGGGGGTCGCGCGCGTTTGCGGGGAGCGTGGTGCGCAGCGTTCCCCCCGACATCTGCTGGGCTTGGTTGCTCACGTTCAGCCTGGGCTGCATCTTGACCACGGGTGTCGCGTGGGGCCAGCGGGGCGACTTCAGCGCTCCGGCCAGCACTGCTGCGACGAACGTCCCCGCGACAACGGCCGGCGGGCCCACGTCCACCTCGGCAGCGACCGCCACGGAATTGCCGACGTCGCCCACCGCGGCGACAGTTGAGGCTGCGCCCGAAGCGGTGCCGACATCTCCACTTCCGCAGCCCGCCGCCGTGCCGCAGGTGAGCGAGGCTGAGGCCGCGATCCGTGAGATCGAACCGGAGATCTACTACTTGGAAAACGAGGCGGGGCGCCTCGTGCCCGTGCCAGGCTTTCAGTACCGCGACTTCGTAGAGTTGCTGCGGTTACGAGAAGGCATGCCAAAACTGCCCACCGCGCCGCAGGCGGTGCTCGAACGCCTCGAAATGCAGGTCGATGTGCGGCCGGGTGCATCGATCGAGGAGACGCCGGCTGACGAAGCCAACCAAGCGGATGCGTCGCCCCCGCCGGCGGTTTCTGAGACCACCGAAGGTCCTGGCACGCTGCGAATCGAACTGACCGTGGTGCAGGCGGCGACGGGGTGGGTGGGGCTGCCACTCGAACTTTCTGAAGCGTTGTTCACCGACTCTCCGAACTACGAAACGCTGGAAGGATCGGCGGGCCGTTTCTTGCTTGATGCCGACACCGCGGGGAGTGGTTACCGTGGCTGGTTCCAGGGCGAGCCGGGAACTCGGCACCGGGTTGTGTTGATCGGCAAACTGCCGGTGGAACGGACGGCCGGCGCAGTGCAGTTGGGGCTTGATGTGCCCCGCGCCAACGCCTCACAACTGACGGTGAGGTCGCCGCTGGCCGCGCCCGAAGTGGCGATTGAGCCGGTGGGGGTGCCGCCTCGTGTCGTGGCGGAGGCTGACGGCGGCAGCACGGTGTCGGTGGTGGGGCTCGTGGGCCCCACTCGTGTGCGGCTGTCGTCGGAACGCACGCTCCGCGAGCCTCTCGCTGCTGCCCCACACGCGAGCTCAGACATTGTGGTGACCATCAACGGCAGGCAAGCCAAAACCTCAGCAGTGATTGAACTGGAGCACCTGCCACCCGGTCGCCGGGTGCTCTCGCTGCAACTTCCCTCGCTGGCGAAACTCGAGACGCTGGCCGCCCCCACGGGGCTGGTGGCCTTGCAAGGATCCGATGAAGCACCGCTGGCGGTCGTGTCGGTTGATCCCGACCCGGCGGGAAGGGCAGTCATTGAACTCAGCTGCGAAGCGCCGGTTGAACCCGATGGTCGTTCGCTCGCGGTGCTGGGTTTTCAAATCACAGAGATCCCAATTTGGCGACAGTGGGGGCAGGTGAGCGTTGTCGTCGAAGGAGATTGGCAACTCGACTGGAGCCCCGAGGGACCGATGCGTCGCGTGGATCCATCGCTGGCCCTCCGTCGTCAGGGTTGTGTCGCGGCGTTTGCCTTCGATGCTCAGCCGGCGAGTTTGCCTCTCCGTGTGCGTCCGCTCCGCAGCCGTGTCGTGGTGGAGCCCGAATACCGGGTGCGGGTCGCTGCAACGCGGATCGAACTGGAGGCGCGATTAAGGGTGGCCGTTCGCGGCGCACCGATCTCGCAGTTCCTTGTTCAACTCGAGGGCTGGGAGTTGGAAGACGTGGGGCCGGCTGGCCTCGTCGACAATACCGCGATCCTGGAGAGCGACGGTTCGCTTGAGATTCCTTTTCTGCAGGGATTGAGTGGTGATGCCGTGGTCGAGATCCGTGCGGCCCGGGCCTTGTCGCGTGATGAAGAACGCGTCGAGTGGACCTTTCCAGCCCCGGCGGCGGATCTCGTTGGTCCTGCATCGGTCGTGATTCTTCCTGAAAGTGATATCGAACTCACACCAGACGCTGAGGCGATCCAAGGCCTCGTGAGACAGGTCTCATCTCCCACGACGAGTCGCACCGCCGATCCCCTTTCACCGCTACTGCGGACCGATGGGGCTGGCGGTGCTGGTCGGCCAGAAAGCCAGGCCATCGCCTACCGCCTCGACGGGCCAACGGGGCGGTTCGCGGCGAGCCGTCGTTTTCTGCCACGCCGCGTGGCCGCGTCGATCGCCACGAGGTTGGAGGTGCAGTCGACGGAAATTACCGTCGACGAAGCGGTGCGATTTGATGTGGCCTATGTGCCACTCGAGATGGTCGAACTGCTGGTCCCTGAGAGCGTGGTGGCCTCAGGCACGCTGGAAGTGCGGCAAGGGGATCGCTTGCTCGCCTCTCAGCCTTCAGTTGGTTTGGGAGATGCCCCCGACCCCGACTCGATCACGACTCCGCTGTCGGAAGGGGGGGCAGCGACTGGCGAATCACCGTTCTCTGAGGAAGGTGACGCGGCCACCGAGCCGAGCAGTCGTATTCGTGTGATGCTGCCTGTGCCGCTGCTGGGCAGTGGTGACTTAATGATTCGTTATCGACTGCCCGCGACACCTCCGCCGGCGGAAACCACTCTGGCTGAAGATATCCCGCTGGTGATGCCGGTGGGGGCTCGCTTCGGTAAGCAGACGGTGGCGCTCGAGGCAGCCCGCGGGCTGGCGGTTGAAGTCAGGGGGGAGTCATGGAAGCGCGAGATGGCTGTGCAAGGTGGCTCGCTGCCACGCAGCTGGGCCTCCAGCCGACCTCAGGAAAGTATTCGCCTGACGATTGCTGCCGAGCCGCAAAGCTTTGGTGAAACTGTCGTTGATGCCGCGTGGCTTCAGAGCCGGTTCTTCCCCGATCAGCGGCAAGACTTGTTCCGGTATCGCGTGGCCACATCGGTGGAGCAACTCGAGATCGATCTGCCGCCAGGCTCCTTGGGTGAGCCAGCGGACCCTTCGAGGGTGGAGGTGTTGCTTGATGGCAGGCCTCAGGCAGATGCCGTCCGGACCGATGGCAGGATCATGGTCGACCTTGCCGCGGGGGGAACCGTCAGGGAATACGCGGTGGAAGTGGTTGTCCGTCGGGATCGGCCTGCCGGGCAGCAGCCGGTGGTGCTCGAGGCGCCGTCGTTTCCGAGCGGTGCGGTGGAGCGACGCTTCTACTGGGAACTGCGACTTTCTCCTGACGAGCACTTGCTCTCGTATCCCAAGGGTTGGACCGCGCAGCAGGAGTGGGCGTGGGACACGATCGGTTTTCTGCCTCGGGCGATCGTCTCACCGGCGATGCTGCGGAAGTGGGTTGCACCGGCGGCGCTCGCTCCATCGGGAGAACCGGAAGAAGCGATGCCCTACGCCGACCGCAGGCTGGTGTTTTCGGGCGTGGGGCATCCCGAGTCGAACCCCGTGTGGATCTTTCCCACCTGGCTGCTGGTGCTGCTCTGTTCCGGCCCGATGCTGCTGATTGGTTTGCTGCTTGTGCAGTGGCCCCTCGTACGGCGTCCGGCTGTCGTGATGGTCTTGGCCATTCTCGCCACGGGAGCGGCTGCGGTGTTTCCCTGGCGGGCGCTGCTCGTTTTGCAGGCTGCGGCGCCAGGTTTGCTGTTGAGCGTGTTGGCGGCGGGCCTGCGGTTGGCACTGCGAACGCCAATCCTGTTCCTGGATGCTGCTGGCCGGGCTGGGCCCGTCATCGTTTCGCAGTCCTCGACAAGAACGGCCCTCGCAGCCTACGTGCCCGATTCCAGCCGCGGCCGTCGCAGCCCGACCGAGGAACGGTCGGCCTCGTGAGGGGGCAGTTGTCATGAGTCGCGTCATCGCTCCACGATCCATCGCCGCGCTGCTCACGATCGTGTTGGCCTGTGGCGTTATGCCTGCCGTCCTGTCGGCTGCTGAGCAACTGTCGCTTACTTTCCATCGCGTGCACGTGCCAGCGGACCGTCTCTCCGACGTGCCGCTTGGCACGGGCCGTTATGTACCGATGACGCTCGGGGAGTTTCGGGCTGCTCTGGCGGATCGCGGCGCGGTGGGCGAACCAGCTGCTTCGTCCATCGGGAGCCTGCCATCACGAACGGTGATTGCTGACGAGGCGAGCTACACCTTGGCGTGGAGCCCCACGGAGGGCATTCGGGGAGGGGCGGAGGTGCTGCTCGGCCCGGGGATTGGGGGCCTGCGGCGGGCGATCCCCTTGGCGGAGCAGGTGGTGTCGCAGGCCACGTTTTCCAGCGGTGCCGGCACCGGTGCCGCCGATATTTGTGGGCTACCGGATGGTTCCGTAGCGGTGATCGCCGAGGCTGAAGGAACGTACGGCTGGCAGTTCACGTTGCCAACGACGTCACATGGCCAACTCGGGCCGGCGTTTCGGCTGCCTCTGGTGCCCGCGGTGTTCACCTCGGTGCGGATGGAACTCCCGCAGGGCTACGTGCCGATGGTGAAGGGCGCGGAAGCCGTGCTGGCGGTCGAGCAGGCCAGCAACTCGTCTCTGTTCGGTCCGCTCGCGGAGTCGACCTCCTCGTCTGTTTGGCAACTTGAACTCGGGCCGACCCACGAACTTTCGGGCGTGATCGCGAAGACGCCACTCCCCGAGGTGCCGCTGTCGTGCTGGACCGAGATCGCCATTCAGCGACAGGCGTGTGAGCTCACCACAACGCTGATGCCCGCCACGCCTTGGAGCACTTCGAGCGTGTGGTTGGCTGTTGATGCTGGTGTGACGGTTGCGGCCGTGAGGTATCAGGATGACGACGGGCAAGCCGCCCTTTCGTGGAAATCGGAGCCTGCTCCGGGCGATGAGGGCCCCACCGCCAACGGAATGCGTGTGTACCTACCACAGCGGGCTGTGGGCACTCGTGGTCGGTTGGTGATCGAAGCGATCGCTCCCTTCGAAACGGGCACGCACTCTCACGTCCCGGCTATCTCTCCACCCAGCGGGCTGTGGGCGGGAGGTGGCCTCGTGCTGGCGGTCGACCCTCGCCTCGTCGTGGAGGAGGCGCTGCCTGCCGGCTACGTCTCCGTTGACGCTTCGGTTGCCGCGGCATGGCCTATCGCGGTGGAGCCGCAGCAGCAGGGTGGACCGCAACTCGTGTTTGAGTCGCAGGTGTCGAATGCCTCGCTGGCGATCACGCTCGCGCCCCGTCAACCGGAGGTGGATGTCCGTCGCGTCACGACGGTGGATATCTCGGCGGGATCGGTGATGGCGCAAGCGTCCTTCACGGTGGGGGTGGCGAGGGGGGAGATCTTCGAGCTCCTGGGCGATGTCGCCCCTGGCTGGTTGATCGATTCCGTCGACATCCCCAGCCGCGCCGACCGCCCCGACTGGCGAGTGGAGCCGACGGCCCGTGGGAGCCTGCTGCGGATCGGGCTGGTGAACGGGGTGGTGGATGGATCCGAGATTCGCGTCAACGTGATGGGGCACCGCGGACCGCTGAGGGAGGGAGAACCGTTTGCGCAGGCGTCGTTGGAGATGCTGCGGCTGAACCAGGAGACTGAGGCCGCCCTCGAGATTCGTACCAATGCCGAGATGACGATCGATGGTGCGGGTGAGGAGTTGGAATCGGTGGGCCTTGACGCCGTGCCGAGCGGCCTTCGGGCGCTTGCTGGCGATGCCGGGGTGCGGCTGCGGCTCCTGGCAAATGACCGTGGCGAACGGCGGATGCTGCGATTGCTGAGAAGACGGCCACCGATCGATGTGCAGACGCAGGTGCGGTTGACGGTCCGCGACGACCGGCTCACCGCATCCTTCACGCTCGAGTGCGCCCCTCGTGATGCCGAGATCGATTCGGTGGTGGTGCACTTTTCGGAGCCGACCAGCGAAGGCATGGAGTGGTCACTCCTGCCCCCCACGGCCGGTCAGTTGCTTGCCCGCCGATTGCAACCACAGGAGGCTCGAGATCCCACGCATGGGATGGAGTCGTGGCTCTTGGAGTTTTTCCCATCGGCGCGAGGCACGATCACGCTTCGGGGGGTGCAGACGGTGCCCTTCGAAGGGCCGACCAACGTCCCGCTGGCTTGGGTGGAGGGGGCTGCGAGCCCCATTGGCGAACTACAGATCCGGGATGCGGGGCGTCGTCGTCCGCTGGTTATGAACCGGACCCTTTCTGAGATTCCCGGAGTGGTTGGTGATACCGAACGCTACGCCACGTCCGTGTCGCGATTTTTCTTCGATCCGTCGCGGGACATCGCGGGTGGGCAGGCTGCAGCTCGCCTCGTGCCTGGTGGAGAAGAAGGGGGCACGCCCCGAGCCTGGGCGTGGAGTGAGACAACGACCTGTTGGTGCCATACCTCCGGGGTCGTTGAGTATCTGACGGTGTTTGACATCGAGAATCACGGGCGATCTCAGGTGGTGCTCAGCCATCCGGTAGACAAGCAGATCCAGGAGATCCGTGTCGATGGTGTGCAACTCGTGGCTGGAGTCCGCGAAACGCTTGGTGGAGAAACGGTGATCGAGTTGCCTGCGGGACGCCGCATGATTCAGCTTGAGATCCGGGCTCTCGCCACCGCTCGCCCACTTATTCCGGGTTGGGCTTCGGTTTGGAATGTGGACCCGGTGGCCGGGGTGATCGATCTGCCGGTGCTGGAACGCCGGTGGCAGGTGGGGGTGCCACCAGGGTTGCGGATCGCCCACGTGCCCGCCCTGCATCACCGGTTGCAGCCCTTGCAGATGAGCTGGGCTGAACGCCTTCTCGGCTCCACGACGCGAGCGACAGCCTCGCCGGGATCGCCTGCAGACCAAGGGGCCACCGAGGCTGCCGCGTTCGACGGTTTTCGCCTGCATGCGTTCACGCCCACATCGGGCCGCAGCACGGCGGCAGGACTGGTGCTCGTCTCAAGTCGACTCGTGGTGGCTGCAAGCCTCCTGATTGCTCTGCTGACCACCATCATCACCTGGATCTTTACGAGGCGATCGCCGGCTGTCGCGTTTGCGATCTGTGGCGTCACGGCTGTCGCGGCTCTCTGGGCTCCGCAAAACCTGGTGGACGTGGTGCGAGCCGCATGGTGGGGCTGTGCCCTGGGGCTCGTGCTGCCGATGCTCGGAGGACGGGGAGCGTCGATCGCTGGTGTGGTCGCGGCGGTCGTGTGCTGCGGAAACCCTGCGATGGCGGCCGACCCGCGACCGCTGACCGAGAGCCCACTCAAAGTCTTTGTGACAGGCGACACTGAAGACTCGACGGTGCTTGTCCCCGATCGCCTCTTTCGCGAACTCGGCAAGGGTGCCGATGCCATCGAGACGCTTGGCGTGCGCGTCGACCGGGTGGCGGTGGTGGCCTCGCTCCCTGAGCTCGGGCCAGACGGCGCGTTGGCACAGCCAGCAGCGTGGAGCCTGACGGTCGATCTCACCTCAGACTCCAACACCATCTGCACGCTTCGTCAGCCAGTCGGAGGAGGGCGTTTTCAGCCTGGTTCTCTCGTGCTTGATGGCAGCGATCCCGGCGAACTGCTGAATGAGTCGGTTTCTGCCGACGGACAGTTGCTAAGGGTGCCGCTGGCTGTGCCCGGTCGACACCGGCTGCGCGTGCAGGTTGTGCCCTCTGTCGCGACCGCGGGTGTGCTGGCGACGGCGAGTATTGGCATTCCGGTGGCCCCGCAGGGTGGGCTGAGGTTGAGCGACGAGACGGCGGCGATCGATGTGGCGTCGCTTCTTCTTGAACGTGAACTGCATGGGTGTCCGATTGAAGTGACCGACACGGGGGGCGATCTCTCAGCGGGGCAGTTTGATGTTGCCCGCACCGACACGATCAGGTTGTGCTGGTCGCTGGATCGAGGCGACAAACTCACCCGCGATCCGAAACTCGTGGCAGCCCGCAATGACGTGACGTGGGAAGCCGATCGTTGTCGTGTGGTGGCCAGTTTTCAATTCGATCCGGGAGACGACAGTTTTCGCTCGTTTGTCCTGGCCGCTGATCCGCGACTGGAGCCGGCGACCGACGAACCTGCGGCCGGCAGCGAGCCGGTGACTGTCCGCCGGATTGACGATACGTCGTGGTTGGTGGAACGCCAGATTCCGGCCGCAGGGCGGACCACCGTCAGCGTGCCTTTTGTGATGCCGCTGGCAGATCCGGTGGGTGTGTTTCAGGTGCCCGAGGTGCTGTTGGTGTCGGCGTCGGCGGCCCGCGCGTCGCGGCTTGTGCAGTTCGTGCCTGCCGACGGGTACCTCGCCACCGCGCGGCTGCCAGTGGGCGTGACCGCAGCCACACCGAGCGAACTGGCTCCGGCCAGTGAGTGGCTGGCGTGGCGGCGCGAGGCCACCGGAGATGCGGAGAGTGCTCGCGGTGCCGTGGTGGTGACGGTCGCTCGGGAGCCGGCTCTGCTTCGCGGAACGCAGCGACTGCGACTCGACGTGCTTGATGATCACGTGCGGTTACGGTTTGATGCGTGGGTCGATTCCCCGGACGCCGCTCTTGCTGCCTTGCGGATCTTGCTCCCACACAACTGGTCCATCAAGCGGCTGGGCTTGGCGCGGGTGTCTTCGCCACGAACCGACGCCTTGCAGGCG
>JBMTLP010000041.1:0-13154 GCA_049433245.1 Pirellulales bacterium | reverse complement strand
GTTGCGTTCCAGTTCGCCAAAGGCTGCGAGGCTGGCGTCTTGCAGCATCTTGGTGCGACCGAAGACATTCAGCATCCCGGCGCCAGCCTTGGCGGCTGTGAGGTCCGCGAAGTTCTTCACCGCTTCGATGATTGTTTGGTGCAGCTGCGCGACGTGCGCGAGAATCTCTTTGCCTGAGGGAAGCGCCGCAGAGTGCCCCCCGCCGTCAGCGACAGGCGGCGACGACTCTCCCGCTTCGACTTTCCGCTCAGCCAGCACCTTCAGGCACCGCCCTCGGAGTTTGCCAAACTCTTGCTTGTAGACGTCGAGTTGGGCTGAGTCGCGGGTGAAGAGTTTGCCCGGATCGCGTCGTCGTTCCTTGAACGACTCGGCCTCCGTACTCTCGGCGAAATGCTCGTCTTCCCGAAGCTGCTGCTTCCGCTGGTCTGCCTGACGAGTGATCTCGGCAGCCTTAGCGGACTGTTGCTGCCCGACCTTCGTTTCCGACTCCCTGTACTGCGTTTCGATTCGCTGCTGGAGGTCTGCAAACTCACGCTTCGCGGTCGCGATCTTGTCGTCGTAGCGATCGATCGTTTCTTGCGTGAGGCGATCCGCTTCCTGCCTGGTTGCCTCACAGCCTTTCGTGAACTCATCGACGATTTTTCGCTCAAGACTCGCCCGTGTGGCAGCGGCTTCCCGCAGTGAGGCGATCACCCCCCGCATCACATCGGGTGAGTAACTCGACGCACCTGAAACTTCCGCGGTAGGGGCAAGGGGGGCACTCGTCGTGTCGTCCATCGAATCAGCCATCGGTTCTCCTCTGTCCAAACTCCAGCGTGGCAAGGCGACGATGCCAGCCGCGGTTCACTCACCGCCAAACTCGCTCACATCGCGGGAGGCACGAGAAAGCACCTCCGCCAAACGGCCGAGTGCCTCGAGCGTTTCTTTGACTTTCGGCGTAAGCGGCTCGATGCAGTCTTTGTGAAACTGCTTCGCTGTCTGATCTCGCCACGTTTCCTCAGCCGCCTGCCATTTGATATCGAGTTGCTTGACGGCGAGCGCGAGTTTTGACGCACCGCTCGCGAGATTGCCCGCTTTCATGCGTTACCTCCAGTTGCTTCCGGCGTGGCAGATTCGCTGCCAGCCTCGGCCTTTTGAGCCCCGCCGCTGGCTTGTGGGTCTTCGTCGAGTGACCTTCGCATGCTGCTATCACCGTCGGTTTCCCCTGCTGCGGTTCCGCCGGCTGGGCTTGCCGTTTGACGATACGCATCCAGCGCCTTGAGCATCCGCTCGACCCGAGCGAGTGCCTTGGGAATGTCGACGTCAAGCACCTCCCGGAAGTGCACGAGTTTGACTCCTGCCTCACGAAACTGCTGCTGCACAATCGGCGTCCAGTGCCTCACTGCCTCAGCCTTTTCCTCGGCCACTTGCAGCTTCCGGCGGGCCTTCTCGAGATTCTTTTTCTCGTCAGTACAGGCCGGCGGACCATCACCGGTGCCCTTAAACGCGCGACAGCGCTCGAGGTCTTTCATCGCCTCGTTCACTTTTTCACCGCGCCGCCGGATCTCGGCCTTCCAGTAACCCGCTTGGTCGACCGTAATCCAGTCAACGCCGCGGCGCCCCTCCAGTTCGACTTCGGCGAGGGCCTGCCCACACTCGTAGGCAAACGTCGCCAAGGCCGACTTAACGAAAGCAAGCGTATCGGTAGAGCGGACTTCTGCCTGTCCTGCCATAGAGACGTCCTCTGACGGAGCACGCACAACGCACGTGGGGAGTGTCCCGCGGCCACGTCGCCTGCGGGCGTGGGGCCAAGCACCTACCGCTGCTGCATGTATTCCTCGACCCGCTCAGCCTTGCGGAGCAGGTAGGGCACATATTCCCCCGTGGATTCAACGAACCGACCAAACGTGGCGAGCTGCTGCTCGAATTCTTCCGCGAACTTCTGATGTTCCTGATCGCGCCAAGTGGATCCGAGGTGCTGGAGTTGCCGTTGTACAGTTTGCATGTGCGTCATGACCTCACCACTGAAGTGCTTGAGACGCGCCGCAAATCGGCGAAGCTCATCCGGATCGACGATTGCTTGTCCCATTGAACGTCACTCCTTTTAAAGGGCGATGGTGGCGAACAGATGCTGCAAAAACGCCACGCGTCGGTACAGGGGTTCTGCGAGAGCGTTCCCTAGCCAACCCCTGTCTTCATGATATCGTGAGCAGCGTTGTCCCTGATACCCCTGCGTTCCTTCCGGAGTGTTCAGCCATGACCACTGCAGACACCTCGCCGTCACGGCCCACAACCACCGCAGCCGAATCCAGGGGACATGCTCACGCGCCCGCTCCGACTGGTGAAGTCTCTCTCGAGCCTGCTCAGGGATGGCACGTCAGTCATTTTTTCTACCGCTTTGACCGCGATCGCTTGGCGGCCATGCCGGAGGCAGCGCGGCGAGCTGGCGGGGAAGCCTTCGCTGCCGCCCTAGCCAACGAAGGCGAGGGGGAGATCCGCCGGCTGCAGACCTGGATCGTGCCAGGCCACAAAGCCGATTTTGCCGTGATGATGATGGATCCCTCACCACTTCGCGTCGACGCGGTGCATCAGCGACTGATGGCGGGCCCTCTCGGCCCAGCCCTCACGCCCACCTACTCCTTCATCGGCCTCACTGAGGTCAGCGAATACCTTCCGAACGCGGAACAGTACGGAGAGCGACTGATTGAGGAAGGAGAGACCCGCGACAGCCCAACCTTCAAGGCGAAGGTGCAAGCGTATGCCGCTCGGGAAGCTGGCATGCGGAAGGCCCGCATCGAGCCCGATTTCCCTGCCTGGCCGAACGCCTGCTTCTACCCCATGGACAAGAACCGGAAGGTGGGTGAAAACTGGTTCTCGCTGCCGTTCGCAGAACGCAGTCGCCTGATGGCGGAGCACGGCCGATCCGGCATGAAGTTTGGTGGTCGTGTGGCGCAGCTGATCACCGTCAGCGTGGGCCTTGATGACTGGGAGTGGGGTGTGACACTGTGGGCGAGCCGGCCCGACTATCTCAAGGAGATCGTCTACACGATGCGGTTTGACGAGGCGAGTGCTCGCTACGCCGAGTTCGGACCGTTCTACACCGGCTACGTGGCCTCGCCCGCCGAGATCCTCGCCCGTTGCGAAGTCTGAGCGAGCAGTCTGAGCGAGCAGGAACTGCCGCTGGCGAGCGCTTGCTAGACGACCCTCGCCACCTACTCCTGATCCGCGGCAGCTGAGAACACGAGTTCCACCGGTGTGCCTCGGGGAGGGATGCGGGTGTCAAAGGCCTCAAACAGCAACGCCTCATTTGACTGCGAACTGGAAATCGTCAGATCGAGCGTGGCCGTAGGGAAGTTGGAGACGCAGACGAGGTCGCCACCGTCAGCCTGGTAGTACTGCTCGCCAGTCGCTTCGTCTTTCCAAAACGAGCTTCCCGCAAACACCCACTCGGCCGCCATCGCTTTGCCGGTCCGCGTGTCGCGAATCCACTCTTGGGCCAGGATCCTTTGCTGCTGCCCAGCCTCATCGGTCCACCGCACCTCCACGCGCACATGCGGACCACGGGCAGCACGATACTCGGGTGCGAACTGCACCGGTTCTCCCGCCTCCAGCCCAATCGCCAGCAGTCCCGCGTGCACCAGCCGGGCGGTGGCGTCGACTGCCACCACCGACTCGTGCTCTTTCGTTCGCCGAGGGCAGGCAAAGAACTCAATCTGCCCTCGCTGCAACGCGATCTCCCCACCCACCACGACCTCCGCCTTCTCGCGGTCGAGCCACACTTTTTCAGTCGGCGAGAGCCGGGTCAGTTCTGGGTGCGGATCGGCAACCACCGACTCGTCTGCCGCAGCAGACGGCTCGTCCGCCAATCCCCTTCCGCCGTGCGCGAGAAAGGAGCAACTGAGCACGAGGATCGCCACCAAGCGACCGGCCCACTGCGGAATGCGATCTGGGCAGGCAACGCCAGAGACCGCTGAGCTTGCCAGGTTTGTCGTCATGATGGTCCTTGTGCCAGCACCCACGGGAGATCAGGACGCTCGTTCGGCACTGCAGGAACCCTGCATTTTCTCTGCCGAATGTCCCCTTGCTCGCCGTAAACCTGTTGTACCATACGCCTCGTGCCCCCCTGCGAGGAGAGTAGGATGCCGTCTGTCATGCCCCAGGCCCCTGAACTGTCTGCTCCCGCGTTGGACCGAGCAGATCAAGGGGAGGCGGCCCGCCGCTCACCACGCCGCGGTGCTGTCCGTTGGAGGCCAACCAAGCGGGTGGTCGTTCGCCAACTCACCAGCCTCACCCAGCGATCGAACGCACAGCCCGCCCGGCAGGCCATCGTGGCTCTGCTCAAGCGGATCAAGGCGAGGAAAGGGCATGGCGAACAGGTGGACGCGGCCATCGAGAGCCTGCTCGCGGAGGTGTCGGCAGGGGGCTCGGATCGGTGGCTGCTGGCCGAAGCTGCAGCCTGGGCCGTCGCCTGGCGGCATGCATCGCGGCACCCGGGCAGATCGGCGGATTTTTTGACCACGCTGCTTGGCCACGCCTCAGCGGCTTCGGCGGATCTCGAGTGCGGCGACACCGCCCCGGCGGCGTTTGTGCTCACGGCCAGCCGCCTGTTGACGGAGCGGTCGGCCCGCAACGACATGGAACGGCGAGCGTGGGAGGCCTGCGAAGCCGAGATCCTGCGGCTTGTGACATCGGCTGGTGGCGTGGCGATCGAGGGTTCTGCTGCCATCGTGTCGCGGGTTGCCCGCTGGACGCATGTCCGCGCTGCGGCCATCGCCACAGCCGACGCGAGCCGCAAGCCAAAAGTCGCCTTCGCCCGCAAGGCCGACCAACGTTGGAGGCTGGCCCTCGCCACAGCGGCACGGCTGCTTGGCCCAGGGGGTGTCGGCATCCCCGTGGGGCCAGGCCCAGCCCCCTTGCGACGTTGCTGCAGCGACATCACCGCTGCGGCGATCGAGCATGGTCGAAAATCGTTGCGGAAGGCGGTGCGGCTGCTCCAACAGCCGCGGGGCTCCAAGCGAGAGGACGACGCCCTTTCGCCCACCCTGGACGACCGCCACGCCGCGATGGCGATCCTGCGAAGTGGTTGGCAGGGGCGTTCCGTGCGGGTGCTGCTCGACTATCGCAGCGAGCATCCCTTGCTCGAAGTCACCGCCGGCAAGCGGCTGCTGCTGGGCGGTTTCTGGCGTTCGGAGGTAGCACTGGAGGGAGTCAGCCTGCCGGTCGAGGGCCCATGGCAGGTGACCCACTTTGAAGAAGACGAAGCGTGCATCACGCTCGTGATCGCCGCCCCCCTCGCCGAAGGCCTTCGCCTCGAGCGGCACGTCGTGCTCGCCCCGGAGGACCGGGTGCTGCTGCTGGCAGACGCCGTCGTCGACACCCTGGGAAGCAACACGGCAACCGATCTGCGGTATCGCGGCAGCCTGCAGACTGCGAACACCATCGCGGTTGCCGCGGCCGAGGAAACGCGAGAACTCCAACTTCATGACGAAAAGCCACAGGCACTCGTCATGCCACTGGCGTTTCATGAATGGAGCACCGGGCGGGCGACGGGGAGTTTTCACTGGGACGGCCCGTCGCAGCAACTGCACCTCGAACACCGCTCTCCGGTACGTCGCCTCTTTGCTCCGCTCTGGATCGACCTCGATCCCCGTCGCTTCGGTTCACAGGTGACTTGGAGGCAGCTGACAGTCGCTGACACCCGCGTGATTCTGCGACCAGAACAGGCTTCGGCATTCCGGATCCAAGCCGGCCTGACCAGCTGGGTTCTCTATCGATCGCTCGACTTGCCTCGCAACCGCACGTTTTTGGGCTGCAACGTGTCGAGTTTCTTTCGGCTCGGCAAACTTGGCAGCGACGGCCTCGTATCACAGATGGCGGAATGGTGACCCACGTCCACGCAACCGAACAAGGTCCGCTCGACCCGAAGACCATTCGACTGCAGTCCAACCTCAACCGAGTGCGGGATCGCGTCGCCACCGCGTGCGAGCGGGCAGGGCGGTCGCCAAACGAGGTGGTGCTTGTTGGCGTGACGAAGTACGTGTCGGCGGCTGACACGGCTCGGCTACTCGACTGTGGCGTGGTCGACCTCGGCGAAAGCCGCCCTCAACTGCTCTGGGAAAAAGCCGCTACGCTTGCGAATCTCGGCCTCCACGCACGGTGGCACATGATCGGCCACCTGCAGCGCAACAAACTTCGTAAGACGCTGCCGCTCGTCTCGCTCGTGCACTCGCTCGACAGCCTGCGACTGGCGGAAGCGATCTCTGAAGAGGCGGCCAAGATCGGCCAGCCCTGCCAGGCCCTGATCGAGGTCAATCTCACCGGTGATCATGGCCGCAGCGGCGTCAGTTTCCACGCGCTCCAAGAACTCGCCGACTACGTCGCTGCGAGCGACTGGATTCAGCTGCGGGGTCTGATGGGAATGGCAGAAAAACCCGAGGCAAACGACAACTCGCCTCGCAAACAGTTCGCCCGGCTGCGCGAGGCCCGCGACCAACTCCAGCCGTTCTTCGCGCACGAAGCATGCTCGGCAGGCCAAGCGCCTCCCGGAGAACTGTCTATCGGCATGAGTGGTGACTTCGAAGACGCGATCCTCGAAGGAGCCACGCTCATCCGCATCGGGTCGGTCCTATGGGAAGGTCTTGATGACGACTGACGCGGTCAGTCATCAAACCGCACTTCCAGAATCTCGAAACGACTCGTTCCTGCAGGCACTTCAATCTCCACGGTCTCGCCGATCTTTCGACCGAGCAGTCCTTGAGCGAGCGGGCTGGCAACGTTGATCTTTCCGGCGTCGTAGTCTTCCTCACCGGCACCCACCAGCACGAACTCCTCGTTGTCGCCGAAGTCGAGATCTTTCACGACGACCGTCGCCCCGAACACCACCTCGCCCGACGACTCCTTGGGCCGCTCAACAAGCACCGCGCGAGCGAGCTTGTCACGAAGCAAATTGATTTTCGCCTGGAGCATTCCTTGGCTTTCGCGAGCTCCGTGATACTCCGCGTTCTCGCTGAGATCCCCTTCGCTGCGAGCGTCGGCAATCCGTTTGGCGACGAGCGGCATCTCGACCGTCTCGAGGTGATCGACCTCCGCCTTCAGCTTGTCGTAGCCCTTCTGCGTCATGGGAATGCGATCAGACATGTCTCTCTCCTGTGAGCGATCTCACCGAGACCGCATGAACCTCAACGATGAAACCGCGGCAGCAAAACGGTTGCGTCGCGGACAGCAGGACGCGGTCTACGCGTCCTCGGCAGACGTTCGACCGTCGCCTGAATACAGCAACCTGCCGCAACTCCGACAGGCAACAAGACGCCCCATGATCAGTTCTGACAACATGTTGCCCGTGATCTTCTGGTAGCAGCCGCCGCAGCTTTCTCCATCAACTTCGGCGAGGCCGTCGGCTCCCTTGCCTCTGACCACGCGATCGTAGGTGGCTCGCACATCCACGGGGAGCTCACCCTCGACCTCCGCCAAACTCGCCCCCACTCGTGTGAGTTCTCCCTCGATCTCCGACATTTCGTTGGCGACCTCAGCCTCTTTCGCAGCCAGGCGCTCGCGGGCCACGCTCACGAGTTTCTCGGTCGCCGGCACCTCAGACTTGGTGCTATCGGTGCGTTCGAGCAGTTCGAGGATTTCATCCTCCAACACTCGACAGGCCATCCGGTCAGCAGCGATCTGCTCCTCGAGCGTCTGGTACTCGCGGTTGGTCTTACAGGTGTTGCGCTTGGCCTCGAGGTCGACGATCTTTTGCTCTGCCGACCGCAGGTGCAGTTGCTTCTGGTCGGCCTGCATGCGGAAACCCTTGGCACGCTCCTGGATCTCGGCGAGGCTTGCCTCAGCGGTGGCCAACTGAGTCTTGCAGGCCTTGATCTGACGCGGCCCCGCGTGAAGCCGATCGTTCAAGTCGGCAAGTTGCCGATGATGGCGATGGAGCGTGCGAAAAAAATCAGTGACCGAGGTCATGGCCATTACAGAGTTCCCCAGGAGTGGGAGGCCGCTCGGGCGCTCCGTCTTGGGAAAATCTTAGCAGATAGGTTCGAGCGGTCCCATCGCCTCGCGTGAACCGCACGACCAACGCCCTCTGCGACGAGCGCGCTGCCAAACAGGGCCTGGCAGAACTCGCATAGCAGCCTCCCCCGCTGGGAAGGCTGCCATGCGACGATCACTCAGTTGGCACCGGAAGCCAGGAAGTTTTCCAGTTGCTTCGAGCGGACAGGATGCTGCAGCTTCTTGACGGCCTTGGCCTCAATCTGCCTAACCCGCTCGCGGGTGACGCGGAAAATACGCCCCACCTCCTCGAGGGTGTAGGTATAGCCGTCGCCCAAGCCGTATCGCAGCCGGATGATTTCCCGTTCACGGTAGGTCAACGTCTTGAGGAGTGACTCAATCCGGTCCCGCAGCAAACCGTGCGTTGCCGACAAGGTTGGCGTCGGCGTCGCTTCGTCCTGCACAAACTCGCTGAAGCTCGCATCCTCGCTCTCGCCAATCGGACGGTCGAGACTCATCGGCTGCCGCCCCATGTCCAGCACCCGCCGGGCTTCTTCAAGTGGCACATCGGCAGCCTGAGCGATTTCCTCGTAGGAGGGCTCACGGCCAAGATCGTGCAACAGTTTCTTTGCCGTGGACCGCAGCTTCGACAGCACATCGATCATGTGCACAGGGATCCGGATGGTCCGGGCCTGATCCGCGATCGCACGGGTGATCGCCTGACGGATCCACCACGTGGCGTACGTGGAGAACTTGAACCCGCGACGGTATTCATACTTGTCCACCGCTCGCATCAGACCAGTGTTGCCCTCCTGGATCAGGTCCAGGAAAGACAAACCGCGGTTGCGATACTTCTTCGCGATCGACACCACGAGCCGCAAATTGGCAGCCGAAAGATTCCGCTTGGCGGCCTCGAAGTCTTTCTGCAACTGCTCAAGCGACGCCACGCGGGCACGCAGAGAGCGAGGGCTCTCCAAGGTGGCGAGCATGAGGTCTCGCAACTCTTTCCGCATGTCGGCGATTTCATCGCGTGACACGCTCTCGGCTTCCGGCCCTTCGGCTCGAAGGGTCCGCAGGTCCTGCTGGATACGATCCATCCGTCCGCTCATCCCACGCAGCAAACGAACCAGAGGCTGCACGCGACGCATGCGGAGGCTGAGTTCTTCAACCAGCTGCAGCGACTTACCGCGACGCCGACGGAACCGTCGCCGAGCGAGGGCCGCGTCTTCCTTCGTGGTCTTGGTGCTGATCAGCAGCCGGAAGTCTGCTTTACTTTCTTCCAAGAGCCGGTCGAGGGTCGCCAAGTTATGGGGCATCCGCGCCTGGATCTGCTCTTTCGTTAGCCGCTCGGTCAACGACACCTTGATCGTGCGGTCGAAGGGGAGGTTGCCTTCGTGCACTTTGTGCAGCGTGTCGATGGTGGCCTGCAGCGAATACGCACAGCCCAGGATGGCTCGACGGAACCGCTTGCGGGTGACTTCGATCCGTTTGGCGAGCGAGATTTCCTCGTCGCGTGACAGCAGCGGTATCTCGGCCATCTGGGCGAGGTACATGCGAATGGGATCGTTGCCAGCATTGGAAGGAGGCGTCGTGATCGCCTCGTCACGTCGGGGCTTTGGCTTCGCCTTCTCAGCAGCCCGCTGTGGTGCCGCAGTTGACGATGCCTCGGCATCTTCAACGGTGACAGCGCCCCGAGGAACCGAATCGACGAGGTTGATGCCTCGTTCCTCAAGGGCCACCAACAGGGAATCGATCTTCTCGGGATCGACGGCCTCGTCCGGGAGGTACGTGTTGACTTGGTCGTACGTCAAATACCCCTGGGACGTGCCGGTCGCGATCAACGCCTGCAGGTCGGAATCGCTGCAGCCTGTTGAATGGTCGTGACTCATCGGCGTGTTCTCCTTCGCCATCATACCGTCACCCACAGCCTGGCCCCCCGTTGGAACAGCCATACCGCCATGGGCCGGGCATCCTTCACCCCTCCTTGGGATCGGACATGCCCTGAGCAAGCCGCCGCTGGGCGACGATTTGCTCGAGTAATGCCGCCTCGGCGTCAGCGTCGAGGCTTTGTGTTTTCAGTATCCGACTCGTGCGAGCGGTTTCGCGACGTGCCTGGCGCATCCGCAGCGTTTCCTCAAGCTGCTGCAGCCGGGCAGGCGGGGCAATCCCACTCCGCGCCGCCGCTGACTCGTCGATGTCTACTAACAGACTCTGAATCTCAGGATCGGGCAAGAGATCAAAAAGACCAGCGAGTTCGACCTGCCCACATTCGTCATACAGCCGCCGAGCAGCCTCGAGGACAGTCTTGCCAACCTGAGACCCAAGATCATCTGCCGGCACCTCGCGGATCACGAGGCCTGCCCCCTGAGGCACGCTCACGAGCACCTCGAGCACCTCGCGGTCCCAAGGAGGGAGTGGCTCTCGCTTCCGAGGCCGGCGGGTTTGCGCATGCTCTTCGTCATCGCGCTGCCGCAACCCCTGAGACAGGTCACGCATCCGGGCCCGCAACACACCGCGATCAAGCCCGAATCGCCGCACGAGTCGCGCGATCACCTGATCTTCACGGACCCGAAACTGCGACACATCGCCACCGTGCCGAGACACGGACGATGACGCGCG
The DNA here is from genome assembly GCA_049433245.1 of Pirellulales bacterium. Lineage (GTDB taxonomy): Bacteria > Planctomycetota > Planctomycetia > Pirellulales > UBA1268 > M30B53. The sequence continues at coordinate 2,573 of JBMTLP010000041.1, read as the reverse complement.
GGCAACGGCCATCAGCACGCTCTCGACGGCAGCCAAGCAGGCACTGTCACCAGCGTCTGGCGGCAGTTGGTCAACCGCTTCATCAAGACGATAGTCGAGCGGGTCGATCGCTGCCTCAACCACCGCGCGGAAGGCGTCTGCTCCTTCCCCGGTCAGCAGGTCAAAGGGATCCATGCCGCCCGGAAGACGCGCGATCCGAAGGTCAATCGGTTCGGCCAAGAGGAGATCAAGCACCTCATTCGCCCGCCGCCTACCAGCTGCATCCCCATCGAGCACCACGACCACCCGATCCGCATACCGACGCAGGAGTTGGGCGTGCCGAGGGCCAAGAGCCGTTCCCAAAACAGCGACGGTTTCCGTCACCCCCGCCTGCCACGCAGCGAGACAGTCCGTGTAGCCCTCCACCACGATCGCACGCCGCGTGGTGGCGATCGCTTGCCGCGCCACATCGAGGCCGTAGAGCGTGCTGCTCTTGGAGAACAGCGGCGTTTCCGGTGAGTTGATGTATTTCGCAGGAGGATCGCGGCGGGGAGCGGCAGCAGCTGAAGGCAACACCCGCCCTCCGAAGGCGATACAGCGTCCCATCACATCGCGAATCGGGAAAATCACGCGACCGCGAAACCGATCATAGTGGCCGCGGCCATCCGACCGCTCGACCGAGAGTCCTGCGCGGAAGAGGTCCTGCGGTCCGAGCCCCGCCTTCGACGCCTGGTTGATCAGCCAGTCCCAACTTTCCGGCGCGAAGCCGACCCCAGCTGACTGCACGGTCTCCCGCGAGAGGTGGCGATCCGCGAGGTAGGCCCGGGCCTCCGCCGCATCACTCGACGACTCCAGGCAGCGGCGAAAACAGTCGGCCGCGAACGATAGCGTGCGCAGGATGCGAGCTCGTTCTGAAGTCTCCCCGTTGCCTCGCCTGCCCCTGAGTTCGATCCCGGCCCGCGTCGCGAGTTGCTCCAGTGCTTCTGGAAACTCAAGACGCTCCATCCGCATCAGGAAGCTGAACACATCGCCGCCCACGTTGCAGACCCAACAGCGAAACGTCTGGCGTTCCGCGTTGACCTGCAGACTTGGGCGAGAATCTTCATGCCAGGGGCAGAGGCCGACAAGATTGCGGCCCTGCCGGCGAAGGGTCAGGTAGCTGCCCACGAGATCCGCAATGTCGGTTGCGTCGCGGACCTGCTCTTTGAGATCGTCGCGCAACAGAGGACCAGTTCCTCCGATCGCCGGACCGGAGGGCACGCCGCTCTCGATGCCGCCAGCCTTGAGCGGGCCGCCGCGATGCTCGAACATTGCTGCTCGGTCAGCGGATGACATGAGGCCTCAGTTCAGATCACATACACGCGATCACACATCGAACGAGGCCCCACGCTGCGGCCCCACCTGCGTGGCGTGGAAATCTATGACTGATGCGAAAATGGGTCAATCTCAGGATTTTGGCCTTTGATTTGCGGGCTTTTAGCGGCTCGCCAGCACCCCCCAAGCCACCCAGACCCCCGGCTTCACGGGCTTTGGGTGTCAGTTCGCAAGCAATCGATCGACACTCTCGAGCAGTCGATCCATCGCAAACGGCTTGCGGATGTAGTCATCGACACCCAGCATTTCTGCATAGGCCTTATGACGGCTGCCTTCGTTGGCAGTGATCATGATCACGCGAACCGGCACCGGGCGGGTGCGACGGAGTTTCTCCAACACGAGAAAACCGCTTCGCTTTGGCATCATCATGTCGAGTACCACGAGATCGGGATCTTCCGACTCCGCCATCGCGAGGCCTTGATTTCCATCCCGGGCGACCAGAATCTCATACCCCCGCGATTCCAACACAGTCCGCATCGACTCGACGATTTCCGCATCGTCGTCAACAAGCAGCACGCGCTTCGTGGCGACCGCTGGAGCCGCTGTCGCTTCGGCCTGCACCGCTTCGGCGTTGACGCGATCTGGTTCACCATGCTCGGGTGCCGCCTCGGCCTCTACCGCCTTCGCGGCAGACTTCTTTCCGACAGAGCGTTTCGCTGTAGCGGTGGAACGCTTCGCTGTAGCCATGGTCTCCTCACAAGTCAAAAAGGCAGCAGAACCCTGCCGGTCTCACGTTTTTACAGAGTATCACACGACGGTCGCGCGTCTGCATCTGCCGCCGCTGGAATCTGCGTGGCACGGGCGCACACCGTGGCTACCGCCACGCCAATCGCGGCTCCGGTGAGCACGTCGCTGGGGTAGTGCGCCGACGCCACAATTCGCTGAAAACACGCCATCGCGGCCACGCCTGCAAACAACCAGCGACCCCGGGGGTACAGCACCGCAAGCGTGCAGGCGAGCCCCGCAGCCACCGCCGAGTGGCCGGAGGGAAAACTGTGAAGGTCAGAGCCACCGAGCCCCTGTGGCGTGGCGAAGGTCGCGAGAGTCGCCTGGACAGCCTCAAAATCGAGCGCCCGTGGCCGCACGCGGTCAACGCTCAACTTGATGAGATCCGTCACCAGCCCGCCACAAAAACTTCCGGCGACGACGCCCCACATCAACCGCCCGCGGCGGCGCCGCGGATCGAGCAGCCACACCGCCAGCAAGATGGTCGCCGCGCC
>JBMTLP010000040.1:0-13460 GCA_049433245.1 Pirellulales bacterium | reverse complement strand
GGATCGCGGCAACTGGGCAGACCGTGAAAGTCGTGGCATCTGGCCAGCCACTCGCTGAGGCGACCGGTATGCTCGGCGAGGTTAGCGACGTGTGGCTGGTCGACATGCCCACGAACGATTCCTGGCTGCGGGATTCAGGCCCTGTGTTTCTCACGCCCCGTCGCGGCCAAGAGGCGTTGCCGCCGGCCGCGGTGGCGTTTGCTTACAACGCCTGGGGAGGAAAGTATCCCCCTTGGGGCGACGATGCGGCCCTCGGGGGACGGATTGCCGAATCGCTCGGAATGCGCGTGTTCCGGGGGGCGATGGTGCTCGAAGGCGGGGCGATCGATACCGACGGCGAAGGCACGCTCTTGGTAAATCGCAGTTGTGTGATTGACGATCGCCGCAACCCAGGCATGTCGGCTTCGCAAATCGAACGGGAACTTGCCGAGCAACTTGCGATCGAGCGGGTGATCTGGACGGGAGGGGATCTCGCGGGCGATGACACCGACGGCCACATCGACCAACTTGCTCGTTTCGTAGCGCCGGGACGGGTATTGGCTGCCAGGCAGGCAGACCCGCTCGATCCCAACCAATCCTCGCTCGCTGGCAACCTGGAGATCCTGCGGAACGCCACCGACGCGGCAGGGCGACTCCTTGAGGTGGTGCCGGTCGATATTCCACCTCGTTTTCAACGCCACGGCGTGCAGTTGCCGGCAAGTTATCTGAACTTCCTGGTGACGAATTTCGCAGTTTTGGTGCCCATTTTTGCCGATCCGGCTGATGAGCCAGCGCTGCGCACGATTGAAAGTTGCTTTCCGGGGAGGACACTCGTGCCGGTCGACTGCCGCGATCTGGTGTGGGGCCGTGGTGCGGTGCACTGCATCACACGCGATCAGCCGGCGTGGCCTACTTCAGTGGAGTGAGGGCTCCTGCAACAGACTCGGCCTTGTCTGAGAACTGGCGCTGCGGGACATTCTTGGAGCGGGACGCACCCGCGCAACGGCCTTGGAGGAAGAGCAAATGGACTCGCTGGCGACCGGAGTGCAGGGGTTGGTCAGCCTGTTGGCCCGGCTCATGCTCGTTGCGATCTTCATGCTCAGTGCTCTGGGCAACAAGATTCCGCAGTTCAGTGCGACCGTGGACTACATGGCATCCGAAGGTGTGCCCCAGCCGAGGCTTGCCTTGTTTGGAGCCATTGCCCTTCTTCTGCTCGGCGGGCTCTCCGTGATTTCAGGAGCCTGGACTCGGATCGGAGCAAGCTTCCTGCTCGTGTTTTTGGCCGCCGCCACCTTTTACTTTCACGACTTCTGGACGTACGTTGATCCCAGTCAGGATTCGCAGCAGCAGGTTCAGCTGATTCACTTCATGAAGAATGTGGCAATCGGGGGTGGGCTGTTGATGCTGGTGAGTTTTGGCGCAGGCCCGTGGAGTGTGGATGGTTGGATCTCAACCAAAGAAGCGGAAGCCGCAGGGGCAGGCCAGCGCCCTCGGCGGTCAGCATCGAAAGAGAAAAACAAAGATAGAGACGCTGAAGAGTAGGATCTCGATCATCCATGAAGGGAGGGCGGTGTTTATGCAGACGTTTGGCAAGAGCATGCGGGGTGCGCGGGGTGGCTTGTGGTGGAGTCGGCGGTGGGCGATGATCCTGGCGCTGGTTGGTGCCTGTGGTTTTGGAAGCACCACCGTGGTCGATGCTGAGGAGGCAGTTCGCATGCATCCCCCTGTCGTGAAACCATTTGGCACACTTCCCGACGGTCGTGAGGTCCACCTGTATGTGCTGGAGGCACCTGGCGGTTGGAGAGCCACGATCACCGACTACGGCGCGATCCTGACGAGCATGCGGGTGCCACTGGGAGCGGATGGACCTGTCGATGTGGTGCTTGGATTCGACTCGATTGAGGGCTACCTCGCTGGTCATCCCTATTTCGGCGCGACCTGTGGCAGGTGCTCCAACCGCATCGCGAACGCACAGTTCAGCCTTGGTGGAAAGGACTACACGCTCGCAGCGAACAACGGCGCCCATCATCTGCATGGTGGTGAGGTTGGCTTTGATAAGAAGCTCTGGAAGGCCGAGCCGAAGATCACCGACCGAGGACCTGCCGTGACGTTCCGCCTCGTTTCGGAAAATGGCGACGAGGGCTATCCCGGACAGCTGACGATTCAGACGACGTACATCCTTACGCCAGCCGGCGAATTGGTGATCGACATGCAGGCGGAGTCGGACGCAGCCACGGTATGCAACATGGTGCATCACTCGTACTGGAACTTGGCCGGCCAGGGCTCGGGGACCATCCGAGACCATCAGCTCACCGTGCACGCCGATCGGTATCTGCCTGTCGACGAAGGTTCGATTCCCACGGGAGAACTCGCGGAGGTGGCGGGCACGCCCTTCGATTTTCGACCCGACAGGAAGCAAGCGGCTACCCTCGGGGAGGCGATCGACGGACTCCCCGGATCAGCCGATGGCTCAAATCCAGGCGGCGTCGATCACAACCTCTGTGTACGTGGTTGGCAGGCGGACGGGACGCTTCGGCCGGTAGCCGTCCTTCGTGACCCGGCCAGCGGCCGAAGCATGGAGATCGAAAGCAACCAACCCGGCGTGCAGGTCTACACCGGCAACTACCTCGACGGCAGCCTGACAGGCAAAGAGGGGGCTGTGTACGAAAAGCACTCTGGCGTTTGCTTGGAAACGCAGTGCTTCCCTGACGCGATTCACCATGTCGGCGATGCCGAATGGCCTGCCGTCATTCTCGAACCAGGGCAGACCTATCGGCACCGCATGGTCCATCGGTTTGGGCACACCGCCGACTGATCCGCGATCTTAGCGAACGCGGCTCAGTGTCCAGCGGGAGTTGCTACTGCCGGTGCTGCTCAGCTCAGCAAAGGCTGCCGCGCGAAGTCGTTCGGTGACCTGTGAGGGAACCGCTTCGTCGGGGAAGCCAAGGATGCTCAGCGTTGCGGGCTGGCGAGGTTCGTTGACATCGACGGTGAGGAGATAGTCGCCGCTCGTGCGAGCAGCACGGCCAGACCCTGCGATCGTCGGATTGTAGCGAGCATTGCCATAGGCTGAGACGCCAACGTAGTAGGTGCCTGTTGCCTGAATCGTGAATGTCAGGAGGCTGTCGGCTGACCCGCCGCTGTCATCGTTGCGAGCGAGTTCGCGGCCGTTCGCGTCGAAAAGCCGGAGGTAACTGTCGAGACTCGACGGCGCATCAAGATTGCGGGCATCGATGTCGATGCGGACATCGGAGCCGGCGACCAGGCTGATGGCGTAGAGGTCGACGTCGGCGGCACCGTAGTCGCCGTCACCAATCGTACCGCTCACGTGAGCTCGCCCGTTGGAGGTGGTGAGGACAACGGCAGTGGATGTCGAGTCGTTGGGCTCCACGGGGCCTTGCACGGGTGGCGGTTCTGTGCCGGGGTCGGTGCCAGGATCTGTACTCGGGTCGAGGGGGCCGTTGTGTCGCAGAGTGAATACGTAGTCACCCTCGGTCCGGCCGCGACGGCCGCTCCCGGCAGCTTCAGGGTTGTTACTGATGTTCCCGTAGGACGAAACGCCGACGTAGAAGGTGCCTGAGGAGTCAACGGTGTGTCGGAGATAACTGTCAGCCAGTCCGAATGTATCGTCGTTGCTGGCGATTTCGCGGCCATTGGCGTCAAACAGTCGCAGATAGCTATCGAGCGCTGAGAAGGTGGCGAGCGTGCGGGCATCGACGTCGATTTCGATCGTGGTTCCAGCCACAAGTTGCACGGCCAGGAGGTCGACATCAGACCGCCCGTAGGCCCCGTCTCCAACGAAGCCTGCGATCACCGCCTGCCGATTCTCAAAAACGACGGGCGTTGCCGTGGCGATCGAGTCGTTGGGCTCCATCAGGCCTGGTGTCGGGGGAGCGGGATCTGGGCCGGGATCGGTCGGCGTCGCTTCAAAACGCACGAAGAGTTCGTAGTCGCCAGATGTGCGGCCGTTTCGTCCGCTGCCCGCGACGAGAGGGTTGTAGCGAGAGTTGCCGTAGGCGGTAACGCCCACGTAGTAGATGCCAGCCGAGGTCGCCGAGTATTGGATTGCGCTGTCGAGCGAACCTTCCGCATCGTCATTTTGAGCGAGTTGCCGCCCAGAGGCGTCAAACAGCCTGAGGTAACTATCAAGCGGTGATGGCGTGGAGAGCGACCGGGCATCAACGTCGATGAAGAAGGTGCCCGCGGCAGTGAGTTCCACGGCGTAGAGGTCGACATCCGCCCGAGCATATGTGCCATCACCGGCAAAGGCTGCCACGCGGGTTTGGCCGTCGATCAAGGTCAGCGGCGTTGCGGTTGCGATCGAATCGTTTGGCTCAAAGGCGGCGGGAGGAGGTGGCTCCAACACACGCCACGTATCGACTGCGTCGCCACTCAGCGGCAGCTCGTCCGCGTCGACAATGAAACTGCCATTCGCCACGAGGATCAGTTCGTAGAGGCCCGGATCGGCGGTGAGCCCATCGAGGTCGTGGAGTGTCCAGGTGATAGAGTCTTCCGTCGTCAGGGCGACCGCTGCTCCCACATCCCCCGTATCGAGCAGGGGAATGTCCACCCCGTCGCGGGTGAGGGCGAAGTCAGAGAGATCGACGCCACTGACGGCTCGGTTGAACGTCACGGCGATCGTGGCAATCGCGTCGAGCCGCGGATCGGGAGTGACGTCGATGATGTCGGCCACCAGAGCTGGCGGCGGCGGAGGAGACTCGACCGTCCAGGTTTCTGCGACGTTGGCGGTCAGCGAGGCGCCTTCTGTGCTCGTGATCCCGCTGCCATTGGCGGTCAGCACCAGGCTGTAGTTGCCCACTTCGCCGGTGATCGCCGTCAGGTCGCCCAGCGTCCAGCGAGTGTTGTCACTGCTTGTCAGCGTCACGCCGGCACTCGACAGCGAGATGGGCGAACCGTCGTGGGTGAGCGTCAGGTCGCTGAGATCAAACCCGGTGACTGCCGACGAGAACGCGATCGTGATCGCATCGACTGCATTCAATCGCGGGTCTGGAGAGACATCGAGGATGTCGGCAGACAGCGTCGGGGTTGGCGTGACGACCTCAAACAGCAGTTCGTAGTTTCCTGTCGACGCACCGTAGGAGCCGGTGCCGGCGACGTTGGGGTCGTAAGCAGAGTTGCCGTACGAGGAGACACCGACGTAGTAGGTGCCCGCCATCGAGACGGTGTAGGTCAGGCGGCTGTCCAGGTAGGCCTCACCACTCGTGTCATCGTTGTAGGCCAACTGTCGACCGGTAGCGTTGAAGAGCCGGAGATAACTGTCGAGGGTAGACGCTGGCGTGAGGCTACGGGCATTCACGTCGACAGTGACGGTGGCGCCTGCCGCCAGTTCGACCGCGAAGAGATCAACGTCAGCGAGCGTGTAGCTGCCGTCGCCAACGACTCCCGAAAAGGCGGCTCGCCCCTGGGCAAGGGTGACGGTAGCCGCGGTCGCGAGCGAATCGTTCGGCTCAAACGGAGCTGGTGGCGGCGGCTCGATCACCGACCAGGAATCACTCGCATCCGCAGAGAGAGTGAGGCCGTCGCTGGTGGAAATGCCACTCCCCGTTGCTGTCAGGACGAGAGTGTAGTTGCCGACCGCCGACGTCAGGCCAGCCAGGTTGCCCAGCGTCCATGTCTGAAAGTCAGTCGTGACGAAGGACGCGTCGTCAGCCAGCGAGACGACGGCTCCGTCGCGAGTGAGGGTGAGGTCATCAACCCCGAAGCCTTCCACGGGGCTCGTAAACTCAATCGTGATCTGGTCGACACCATCCAGCCGTGGGTCGGGCGAGACGTTCACGATGTCAGCCCGAAGCGCGGGACCAACCGCGATCGAATTGAGGGCCGCGGCAGCGTTCACAAGCCCACCGGTGGCGACTTTGCCGCTCAGCGAGGCAATCGGCACAGCCGTCTCAAGAATCGCGGTGCGGATCTCTGCTGCGGTCAGGTCCGGGTTGGCGGCGGCGAGCAGGCCCACAATCCCAGCCACGTGTGGCGTCGCCATCGATGTGCCGCTGTAGCTACCGTATTGATTGCCGGGCAAGGTGGAGTAGATGCCTACCCCAGGTGCTCCGACATCGACGCTCGTGGCACCGTAGTTGGAAAACCCTGCCAGGTTGTTGCTGCTGTCGGTTGCGGCCACCGAAATGATGGCTTCACTCGTCATATTGGCCGGGTAGCTCGGGAACGCGTCGTTGTTGTTTCCCTCGTTACCCGCGGCAGCGATGAAGAGAATGCCTGCGTTACCCCCCACGTCGATGGCATCACTGAGGGACTGCGAGAAGCCGCCCCCACCCCAACTGTTGTTGGTCGCAACGATGTTGATCCCATGATCACGTCGCATCATGGTCGCGTAGTTCACGGCTCGCACAGCGTCACTCGTCGAGCCGCTGCCACTGCTGCTGAGGAACTTCAGGCCCATGATCGAGACCTGCCAGTTCACGCCCGCCACACCGGTGCCGTTGTTGCCCACCGCTCCGATGGTGCCGGAGACATGCGTGCCATGGCCTTGGTCGTCCATCGGGTCACTGTCGTTGTTGACGAAGTCGTAGCCGTAGACATCGTCAACGAAACCGTTGCGATCGTCATCGATTCCGTTGCCGGCAATTTCACCCGGGTTGCGCCAGGCGTTGGCTGCCAAATCGGGGTGGCTGTAGTCGACGCCTGTATCGATGACGGCAATCACCACATCCCGCGAGCCAGTGGTAATGTCCCAGGCTTCGAAGGCGTCGATGTCGGCATCGTTCACGCCGCCAGTCTGTCCGGTGTTGTGGAGCCCCCAGAGCCGATTGAGGCTGGGGTCGTTGGGGGCTGCGGTTGGATTGATCACGAAGTCTGGCTCGACATAGAGCACGCCTGCCGTCGTGGTAGCCCAGCCGAGGATGTCTTGTGTCGAGGCGCCCGGTGCGGTCAGCGCGTAAAACCCTTCACCCAGGGAGGACGAATCCCACGCTTCGTTGATCGATAGGCCGAGCCCGTCGTTCGCGAATGCTGACAGCGAGTTGTCGGTGCGGACAATCCAGGAGTCGGCACGGGTGCTGACCGTTTGACCTGCCCAGGAAATCTGCGAAGTCAGCAAACCCGCCGAGTCGACATTCGCTGAGAGGCACAGACGTGCTTCGAGAGATTCGTGAGCCAGTTCCCGTCTTCGGCGCGACCTGCGAGGGGTGGCCGACGATCGGCCGGCGGTCAGCCAGCGAAAGCCCCCGGAAGAACGGAAGTTCTTTGAGCCAGACCGGACAGAACGGGGCAACAAGTCTAGGTTGCTTCCACGCATTCACCACCTCCGCTATGTGAACTGAACCTACCCCCGGCGAGGCACATGACCTCAACCCCAACGGTTCAGCGAGATTCGACGAGTGGTGTCTACAAGCGATTCCGGTCGCGTACAGACAGACGTATTATGGGGAACGTCTCGCAGAAGTCAAAGACCGCTGTCCTGCTCGCTGGCTGCGCATAACGCCGGAGCGGCGAGTCCCCAGAGGCCACCGCATGGTTTTCCCCATCGCCGACGATAATTCCGACCGCACGCTTTTCCCTATCGTCACGGTCAGCCTGATCATCCTCAACATTTTCGTGTTTGTTGTGCTTCAGGGGATGGGGGGCAACGACAGTTTCACGATGGCGTTTGTGCAGGTGCCCGCGGAGATTCTCACGGGGAAAGACATCGTGACCGAGCCCTCTGTCCGCAGCGTGGAAGTGCAGGGGCAGGTCTATCAGGTGCAGGACCCAGGCCTGCGGCCCACCCCAATTCCAGTCTGGCTGACCCTGCTCTCAGCCATCTTCATGCACGGCAGCGTGATGCATCTTGCCGGAAACATGTGGTTTCTCTGGATCTTCGGCGACAACGTCGAAGATGACATGGGCTACGGCCGCTACTTGGCTTTCTATCTGGCTACGGGGGTGATCGCGTCACTCGTGTTTGTGGTGACCAACATGAGTGGAGACGCGGCGCTCACGCCGAGCCTGGGTGCTTCCGGAGCGATTTCGGGCGTGCTTGGGGCCTACCTCGTGCTGCACCCCGAGCGGCGCGTGAGCGTGATTCTTGTGAGGATGATGATTGACGTGCCGGGCTATGTGGCCGTTGGGATTTGGTTTCTGTTTCAAGTTGTCAGCGGGCTCTTCGACACGAGTGGCGGCGTCGCGTATTCGGCGCATGTCGGCGGTTTCGTGGCTGGTATGATTCTTGCGAAGCCCATGAGTGCAAAACTTGCCAGGGAATCCGCCGATCCCTTGCTCATGGTGCGGCGAAGAATCCCCTGAGAATCCACCAGCGAGTGGCCCGACCAAGCGATCACGAAACCCAAGGCCCTGACAGTCATGATCAAAAGGATTCTTGTCGGCGTTGGCACCAGCCAAACTGCCCGATCCGTCGCCGAACACGCCGTGGAGATTGCCAAACATTTTCAAGCGGAACTCATGGGTGTTGCGGTGACCGACCCGCTGCGTTTGGAGTGGACCGGCCCGCGCCCAATCGGGATGGGAGTCGAAGCCGTCACTGCTGAACTGCGAGAAAAGCGGCTTCAGCAAGCGACCGCCGACGTGGATGCGGCCAAAGCCGTGTTTGCCGAACGCTGCCGGGAGGATCGTGTTCCGCACGGGTTTAGTGAGCAGGTGGGGGACCCGTTCGAAATCGTCAGCCAACTCGTGCGATATCAAGACATGTGCGTGTTTGGCTTGAGGGGACTGTTTGAGCACGACGTGGTGCCCGAACCGCTCGACGCCTTGGAGCGTCTTGTGGCTGGCGGGGTCCGCCCGATTCTCGCGGTGGGTGAAACGTATCGACCCATTCGCAAGGTGCTTGTGGCCTACTCTGGTTCGCTTGAGAGCGCCAAGACCTTCAAGAATTTCGTGCTCTCGGGGCTCTACCCAGACGCTGCGATTCGGGTGGTGAACTTCAGTGCGAATGCAGCGTCGGCGCTCGGGCTGCTCGATCATGCAGCCGCCTACTTCCGTAGCCATGGCCGGGATGTCGACACGGATCATGTTGCTGGGGATCCACAGAGGGAACTGATCGCCTACGCAAACGCCTGGGGTGCAGACCTGATCGTTGCTGGCAACAGCGCAAAGAACCTGCTCATGCGACGCCTTTTTGGTGAGACCGCGCTGACGCTGCTGCGAGAGAGTTCGCTGCCGCTCTATCTCTCACAGTGAGCGCGGCTTGTTTCCTGCGTGTGTGGCATCGTTGGCAATTGAGATTGAGGTGTGCATGTCTTCAGACGATTTGGCGGAGCGGCCTCAGCCCCTGTTCATGCCCCTCTTGATGGGAGCCGCTGCCAGAAGCGGTACGGCCAAGTACGCCCGAGTCGATGTGGTGTCGGCACAGTGGCGTGTGCATCGCGACCTGCTGGCTGGCCTGTTGCCGAACTGTTTCGTGCCGATCGTCGAAGAGCCCGATCAACTGGGCCAGCTCACGGTCGCCTTCGCCGACAACCAGGGCGTGGAGTTCATGGCTGGCCGCGGTTACCGGGTGGCTTCGGTGCTGGTGAAGGCGGCTTTCGCACACGCCGGCGGGCCGAGCGGTGATTTTGTCGTGGCGATGTTTGAGGACGACTGCCTGCCGATCGTCTTGGGCCGAGAACTCCTTGGGCTTCCTAAACTTTTCGCTGACATTTCCATTGAGGATCGCCCCGATGCCTCCATGGTTTGTGAAGCATCGCTCTGGGGGCACTCGCTGTTCTCCCTCGAGACAGGGCCGCTGGAGCCTCGCGAGCGGCTGCCTGAGCCGGCCCCGGCTCCGGCGGCGTTGTTGGGGATGCGTTCATTTCCGGATCCGTTCCATGGAGGGGCTGTTGGGGAGCCGGTGCGGACGCCAGTGGAGGCGACGCTTCGAGAACTGGCGATCGGCCGAGAGGCCACGGTTTCTTGGGGGCTTGCCGGACCTGGCGATATCGCCTGCGTGGCGGGTTTGCTCGACGCCCTGCGAACCCTTGCCGTGGATGAACCGGTGTCGGTGGCGCGGACCGTGATGAGCCGAGTGTTGCGAACAGATCTCATCGAACGGCTGGCGGCACCTTGTCCGCTGACGCCGACGAGCCTATGACACTAGTTAGGACGCGAATTCTGCGGCGGCGAGGCCCGTTTCAGCGAGAAGATGAGAGAGCTTTCGGAGATTGATGTGATGCTCGACACAGCTTCCGTGGGGAGTGACTTAGGTGCGGCAGCCTCAGCGAGTCCGGCAGCGAGCCCTGAGATTCCATCTCGCGTTGATGTGGTCGTCATCGGCGGAGGTCCCTCAGGTGCCACGGTCGCCACGCTCTTGGCCATGGCAGGGCGTCGGGTGGCCCTCTTTGAACGGGATCGCTTTCCGCGATTCCATGTCGGGGAGTCGCTGATTCCGGAGTGTTACTGGACCCTCGGCAGACTCGACATGCTCGGCAAGATGCGGGCGAGCGGCTTCACCGAAAAACACTCGGTGCAGTTTGTGAATGAACGCGGCACGCTCTCCGCGCCCTTCTACTTTGCCGACCATAAGGAGCACGAGAGTTCTCGCACGTGGCAGGTCACGCGTCGTGAGTTTGACGACATGATGCTTCGTAACGCCGAGGAGAAAGGGGCGATCGTTTTTGAGGGCACCCGCGTTTTGGAAGTCACTTTTGAGGGCCAACGAGCTACCGGAGTGATTGTGCAGCAGGAGGGCAGGGCACAGCAGATGGTGTCGGCCGAGGTTGTGGTCGATGCGAGTGGGCAGTCGTCGATGATTGCGGCTCGGCTGGGCACGCGTCAGTGGGACCAGGAACTCAAGAAGGCGGCCGTCTGGAGTTATTGGAAAGGTGCGGAACGGGGCGTCGGCAAGGATGAAGGAGCCACGACCGTGATGCAACTCGACGAAAAGCAAGGCTGGTTCTGGTACATCCCGCTCGCCGACGACATGGTGAGCGTGGGCGTGGTAGCGGACAACGACTACCTGCTCAAAGATCGCCGAACGAAGGATCCGGATGCCATCTATCAGGAAGAGATCGCCCGCTGCCCGGGGCTTGGGTCACGACTTGAGCAGGCCGAGCGTGTCGCGCCGGTGCGGGTGGCCAAAGAGTATTCCTACCGGGCCAGTGAGGTGGCTGGTGACGGCTGGGTGCTTGTGGGCGACGCATTTGGGTTTCTTGACCCGCTCTATTCGTCAGGCATCCTGCTCGCACTGCGAAGCGGTGAGGTCGCGGCCGACGCGATCGACGCGGCGCTGCTGGCTGGAGATACATCAGGGCAGCGGCTGGGCACCTGGGGGCCCGACTTCGTGCGAGGCATGGACCGCATGCGGCGGCTCGTAATGGAGTTTTACGACGGGCTGAACTTCGGCAAACTCGTCAAGCGACATCCGAACCTGCAGGGTGTGGTGACGGATCTCCTGATCGGTGACCTCTTTAATGACCGTGTGGATGCGATCGTCGGGCCGCTCGATGAGTTGCGGGCGGAGATGTTCGCCTCGACCAACTGACGCTGCTCGCTTTACGCCGCGGTGGTCGGGGCCCCGAGCAACGGAGGCATGGGGCAGCCAAGAGCATCGGCAACTCCCCGCAGCAGTTCTGCTTCTGTGATGGTGATCACGCCGTCGTGCGCGACCGTCAAGGCGACGGCTTCGACGACCTTTCGCTTTGATTTTGGCTTGATGTGCGCCAGGGTGTCGACGGCCCGGCTGAGGGCGTCAAGCCGAGTCACGGTACTCGGGAGGAGTGAGAGACCGTCTAGCCCGGTGGCGCTCACGCCTCGTTGGAAGGCCGCTGCCGCCTCTTCCTCGGAGGAACTGCCAACGTGCGCCAAGCAGCTCAGCAAGACAGCCACGTCGCTCCCGGCGGCCTTCCGGGCTTTCCTTGTTTTCGGCTCCATGTTGAAGACCGGGTCGAGGTGGCGGAGGAGAATTTTTTGCAGCACCCACTCAAACAGGTCGAGCCGCTGGTCGGCCTGCACGAGCGATTCGATGCATGAACGGAAACGTTGGTACTGGGCTGGAGACAGATTTCGGAGGGTACCAATCGCGGTATCGACCAGTGTTAACCGCTGTTCGCGACGCAGGGAATCGATCAGGAGGGTGTGACGCCGCGTCTCCTCGCACGCAGCAGGCTCGGCGTTGCCCTCCAAAATCTGAAACTGCCGGTGGCGGATGTTCGGGTCGTCGTCGAGCAGGAGGGCGTAGATCACCCCGCGACAGCCAAACGGATCATGGGCAGCCTCTCGCAGTTGTGGATGGATCGATTCCAGCAGTTGATGCGCATGAGCGATATCGGCAGCCGTTGGCTCGCCAATCGCGGCGACGGCGGCGAGTGGTTCGCTGCGAGATGGGGCAAGCGGTACAGCGGCAGTCGGGCCGGCAAAACCTGCGATGCCAGCCATGGTCGTGGCGGACTCCTTCGCTTCGCTGATCGTCTGGGCGAGCAGGGCCGCTTGCGAGGCATTGATTCTAGAAATGCGATCGAGCAGTGGCGGGTGGGTGGCAAACAGGCTCGAAAGCCCCGACGCAAAGAACATGTGGGAGGCTTCAGCAGCGCGGGGTGTTTCCAGCTTGGAGCCATCAGCGGTCGCAATCCTTGCAAGTGCTCCGGCGATGCCACCGGGGTTGCGGGTGAACTGCACCGCAGAAGCATCCGCAAGAAACTCACGCTGACGGCTGACAGCCGCCTTGATCAGGCTGCCGAAAAAGGTGCCGACGTAGCCGATGATCATCAACGCCAGGCCAAAGATCACGACGGCGGCTTGGAATCCCCCATCTTTGTCGGATCGTCGCTGTCGCCCCGAGGCGAAGATTCTCATCATGTAGTAGCCGATCAGGCCAAGCACGAGAATCCCATGCACGATGGCAATCAGCCTCAGATTGAGCTTCATGTCGCCGTGCAGGATGTGGCTGAACTCGTGGGCGACGACGCCTTGGAGTTCGTCGCGGGTGAGTGTTTCCGCGGCGCCGCGGGTGATGCCGATCACCGCCGAGTCGATATCGAAACCTGCCGCAAAGGCGTTGATGCCATGCTCGTTGTCGAGCAGGTACACCGGGGGCACGGCGGTGCCTGAGGCGATCGCCATCTCCTCGACGATGTTGAGCACTTTCCGCTCAAGCGGGTCGGTGGTGCTGGGAGTCAACCGGCGGCCTCCCAGCATCTCGGCGAGAGTGGAGCCTCCTCCTGACAGTTGCAGCGACTTGTAGAGGCTCCCACCGCCGATCACGCTGCTGACACCGGTGGTCACCAACAGGAAGACATCTGGCTGCCACCATCCTTGGCGAAGGTGAAGTTCACCAACGCTGCTCGCCTGCCTCGCCGGTGCCCCCATGAATCCGGCAACCACTACGCTGTAGACCAGCAGGATCGTGCCCACATAGGCCAGCACCATCAGCCACACGAGCCAGCGGGTGTTGCGTCGAGCACGGTCCTGATGCGCGAAGAAGTCCATCGCCCCTCCCTGCCTTTCCTGGGATCTTCCACGTCACGCCGAACGTTTCGGAACAGTCGACGACGTCGCGACAATCCGCTCAGAAGGAGACCTTAGGGGCGTGCTTGATC
>JBMTLP010000039.1:0-13526 GCA_049433245.1 Pirellulales bacterium | reverse complement strand
CAGGCGCCCACGGAACTCGTGAAGACGAAGTCGCTCAACTCGCTCTCGCCGGGAGCCACGGCGCGGGCCATAGCGAGCACGTCGGCTTCGCTGATCGGATTGACCTTCAGCGGCTTCATCTGGCCGTCGATCCGCAGCATTGGGGCCATGCCACCCGAGATTCGCAACTCCGTCGCTCCGTTGTCGACGGCAGCCTTGAGGAGGCGGTCGACAGGTGCAGCCGCGGCGGGACGAGGAGCAGTGCTCATGGGGAAGGTCCTATGGGTGTCTTACTTCGACGGTATTGTGCCTTCCGCTCACGCGGGTTGGCACCCCGTCGAGTTGGCCGAACGTTGCCCTGCAAGGAATGCGGGGGCACGCAGCCATACTGATCCTCGCTGCGGCATGCCATCTCAGGCCACCGAAAGGACCGGAAGGAGCCCCTAACTCCCCACCCGATCGACCCATGCCATTATGCCTCGTGCCGCTTAAAAAGTCGCCACTGTGTTGCGATTTTTCAGGCCGACCGTCTGCAGAGGCCTTTTTCGGCTGTTTCAGCGATGGGAAACCTGGGGGGCGTGACGGCCGAGGATGGCCCGACATCACGGCTCCACCTTCTTGGCCACGCGGAACACCTCGTCAAACGTGGTGATGCCTCTGAGCACCTTGTTGACCCCGTCGTCGAACATCATTCGCATGCCCAGGCCCGCGGCCGTCTTTCGCAGGTCCTGCGTGGAGGCGCCCTGGAAGGAAAGTTCGCGGATTTTGCTCGACATGGGCATCAGTTCGAAGATGCCCAGCCGCCCCTTGTAGCCCGACTTGTTGCAGTTGGCACAGCCGCGGCCCTTCATGAAGGTGGCACCCTTGAGCATCTCCTCGGTCACCCCCGCCGCCTCGAGGTGGCTTTGGGGCGGCTCGAAAGGCTGACGACACTTTGGACAGTTCACGCGGACAAGTCGCTGAGCGAGCACGGCGATCACGCTGGATGCCACGAGGTAGGCCGGCACGCCCATGTCAATCATGCGGGTGACGGCACCCGGTGCGTCGTTGGTGTGGAGCGTGCTAAACACCAAGTGGCCCGTCAGCGAGGCTTGGATACCCATCTGGGCCGTTTCGGTGTCTCGCATCTCACCCACGAGGATCACGTTGGGTGCCTGCCGCAGCATCGAGCGAATGATGCGGGCGAAGTCGAGCCCGATCTGGTGCTTCACCTCGCACTGGTTGATACCGGCAAGGTAGTACTCCACAGGGTCTTCGGCGGTGATGATCTTCGTGTCGGGCCGGTTGAGCTCGTTGAGCGCGGCGTAGAGCGTGGTCGTCTTCCCAGAACCCGTCGGCCCGGTGACAAGGATGATGCCGTTCGGGCGACGGATGAGGTTGCGGAAGGCGCGGAAATCCCCCTCGGACAGGCCGAGCTGGCGGATGCCGACGCGGATACTGTCCTTGTCGAGGATTCGCATGACCACGCTCTGGCCATGGTTGGTCGGCAGCACCGACACGCGAAGGTCGTAGTCTTTGCCGTCTGCCGTGATCTTAATTCGACCGTCTTGCGGACGCCGCCTCTCGGCGATGTCGAGCTTCGAAAGAATCTTGATGCGGGAAAGCACCGCACCGAGCAGTCGCCGCGGAGGGTTGTCTCGCTCCACAAGATGACCGTCGATGCGGTAGCGAATCCGAATCCGATCTTCGAAAGGCTCGATGTGGATGTCGCTCGCGCGCAGTTGCACGGCCTCAGTGATGATCAGGTTGACCAGCCGCACCACCGGCGCGTCGGAGTCTTCGTCTTCATCCCCCTCGGCGTCTTGCTCGACAGCGGTTTCCGTGAAGTCGATGGCCGTGTCGGTGAACTCGGTGAGCATCGAGTCGGCACTTTCGCCGTCGCTGTGGCCGTAGTGCTGATTGATCGCCTCAACGATTTGCTCGCGCGTGGCCAGCGACTGCTCAATGTTGCGGTTGAGGATGAACCGCAGCTTGTCTTGCGTGTCGATGTCGGTCGGGTCGCTGGTGGCGATCCGAATGGTGCTGTCGTCCCCAGCAATCGGGAAAATCGTGTTTTCCCGCGCCACGCTCTCCGGCAGCAGCTCCACGAGATCAGGCGTGATGGAGAGCTGCTCGAAGTTGACGTAGACGAGCCCGTGCGACTTCGCCAACAGCTTCATCACGTCGCCGGCTGGCGCGTAGCCCAGGCTGATCACCTCTTCGTGGATCTTCTTGCCGGACGAATCCGCGACGCGGGTGGCTTCGGTGAGTTGGTCTTTGCTGATCAGGCCTGCGCTAACGAGCCGATCGCCGAATCCTGAAGAGGCAACCATAGGGCGTGTACTGATGCGAGAGTGGGCGGACAAGACTGCAACGAGAAGAGACTTCGAAACATACCACGCCACGCCCCAGGGCGAGAAATCCCGGGCCCATCCGGGGTTTTTGTGGGTTGATCCGAAGTTGCCGAGGCTGTCCGTGCCATCTCGCCGGACGTTCGCTCCAGGCCTCCTGCCTTCCGCTCTCTCGAAGGAAACCTCGCTTTGCCATCGTGGCTTCGCTCCGTTTCCTACGCCGCTCGATTGGCACGGGCACCTCTCCGCCCCCCAAAGTTCCCGAAAGGGCGAGAAATCCCGGGCCGGCTCACTGGCCGCTCACCGCATCGTCGGCGGGGGCGAGAAAAGTGTCGTCGTGCTCGTAGCCTGGGGCACATGTGCAGAGAAACACGAGGGTCTCGGGGCCGGTGTTGCGGATGGTGTGGCGTTGGCCAGGCGGGATGGCGATCGCGTCGCCCGCTTCGACAGGCCGACTTTCCTGCTCAATCGTCATGATCGCCGTTCCCGAGAGGATGTAGTAGATCTCCTCGGTGGCTGCGTGGTGATGGGGGGTGGTGGCGGCTCCGGGGGGCAGCTGGGCCTCGGCGAGGCTCTGCTGGCGGATGGAGGAGTTGCGGTGGGCGAGCAGTTCGCGGATCGTCGATCCGTCGACGGTTGTGAAGGGAATCGTGTCGCGGCGGTTGATGACGTCCATTGGACGTGGCTCCTCTGGGTCTGCGGTTCAGTTTGCGGGTTCTTCGCTAGCAGCCAGGGCGGTGGTGCGGAGATAGAGCATGGCGGGTTGGATCGGCCGGCATGTCCACTGCTCTGCGTCTGGCAACGCAGCGGGGTCGAAGGTTTGGTCAGATTCGACGATCAGTTTGCTGCCTGCGGGCGCCAACCGCAGGCATGCCCCGATGAGGGCCATCAGATCGTCAGTCCGCTCGTTGAACATGACCCATGGCGGCGAGACAAAAACCACCCACGGGCGGGTGCTGTCGAGTTCGGGCATCCGCTTGCTCCACAGCAGCACGTCGCCTGGTCGCACTTCCACCTGCTGAGCAATCCCCAACGCTTTGGCGGTTTCTCGCAGCACCGTGGCCGTCGGGAAGTGACGCTCTGCCAGCACGGCGGCGTGGGCTCCCCGGCTGATGGCTTCAAACGCCAATGCACCTGACCCCGCAAACAGGTCGATCGCCAGCCGGCCTTTGACCTCAGGGCCTACCAGGTCAAACAGTACCTCGCGAACCCGGTCTTTCATGGGTCGGGTACGGCCGTCGGGGGTGAAAGGGAGACGTTTCCCCTTGAGCTCGCCGCCGATAATGCGGGGCGGCTGCTCGGCTTCGGGCACGTCGCGGCGGCTCGCCGGGGTAGGGCGTGGGCGGGAAACGGGGCTGCGGGTGGAGCGACGGGGCATGGCGACTCGGATCACAGAAACGGCAGGCCTCCGCCGGAGGGGGGCGGAGGAGATGGCCGCCCGGACGATGGCTGAAACTGGTATCGTATCAGGTAGGAACGCCGGCTGGTGCCGGACCTGCGTTGCCCGCACAAAACCTTTGATCACTGACCGGGAGAGTCATCCCATCTATGGATGCCATGATGCCCCACAGCTTTCGCCAGTTTTTCGTCAGCTCTTACGCGTTTGCTCTGCTCCTGCCCTTCGCGCTGCTCGCATCACCCGCCCAAGCTGAGCAAGAGGTTGTCGGTGGCGTGACCATCAACGTCGGTGTGGCCCCCGCTGCGGCGAAGGAAGCGTTTGAATCAGCGCAGAAGGAAATGCGAGACATCGTCACCGAACTGACGCGTCTGCAGGCCGAGTATCGCAAGGACGGAAGCGACAAGCGGGTGATCGAGGCACAGTTCAACGAGACGAAGGTGAAGGGCATCGCGGCGGATGAGCGGCTGGAGAGCGCAGCGTTCTCGCTGGCGATTGCCGACCCCAGCGATCAAGACGCTCGCGAGCACTGCGGGGCGGTGGTCGCTGCTGCGGTGGAATCCGACGATCCGATGAAGGCGTTTGATCTGGTCAAAAAGCTGGATGCAACCGGCGCGGCAACCCCGGATGTCGTGCTGCTCGGTGCTTCTGCGGCGATCGTGGCAAGCCGACTCGATGATGCGGAAGCCTGGATCGATGAGGCCAAGAAGGCGGGGGTCGACGACGAGCGCGTGGAAGAACTCAAATTGATGGTGGCTTCAGAACGGCCAAAGGTCGATGCTGAGATGAAGGTGCGTGCGGCGGAATCTGCCGCAGATGACCTGCCGCGCGTGAAGATTGAGACCACCAAGGGACCGATCGTGGTGGAACTCTTTGAAAACGAGGCACCCAACACCGTCGCCAACTTCATCGAACTGGTCGAAGCAGGCTTTTACGACGGCACGCCCTTTCACAGAGTGATCGGCGGTTTCATGGCCCAAGGAGGCGATCCGACGGGCACCGGCACTGGTGGCCCAGGGCACGTGATCCCCTGCGAGTGCTACGGGCCCGACGCCCGCAAGCATTTTTTGGGGTCGCTCTCCATGGCCCACGCCGGAAAAGACACGGGCGGATCGCAGTTTTTCCTGACTTTCCGGCCAACCGAGCACCTCGACGGCCGGCACACCGTCTTTGGACGGATTGTCGAAGGCTTTGAAGTTTTGCCAAAATTGGTTCGGACCGAAGGGCCGTTTGCAGGGAGCCCGCCAGACCAGATCGTGAAGGCGGAGGTGCTCAGAAAGCGGGATCACGAATACAATCCCAAAAAGATGGCGGACCCCCGCTAACCTTCGGGCGGCGGATGAAACGGATTGAGAGATTCGGGGAGGTCAAGCGATGACACGTGCACGTTGGTGGACGGCGGCAGTTCTGTGTGCTCTTGGAATCGTGGTGGGGGTGCTGTCGACAGGCGGCGGAGCTGCCGAGGTGCCAAGCGGTGCCGCGTCGACTGCTGGTGAGAAGCCTGCAGCGAGCCCTCGCGAACAACCGCGTCGCCTTACTCCCCAAGAACAACTCATTGCCCGGCAGCAGGCTCAACTCGAGAGGATCAAAGCGATGGAAGCGGAGCGGAATCCAGCAGTCTCAGGGCGGCTTGAGGACGACGAGATTCCCACCACCGAAGCGGAGTGGAAGAAGCGGCTGAGCCCTGAGCAGTATCTCGTCGCTCGACAGAAGGGAACAGAGCGGGCGTTTACCGGTCGTTACTGGAATACGAAGACAGCCGGCACGTATCGCTGTATTGGTTGCGGCGAGCCACTGTTTACGTCGGGTGAAAAGTTCGACAGTGGTTGCGGTTGGCCCAGTTTTTACGCGCCTGTCGATGGACGCGAGGGATCTCGCATCGAGGAACATCTCGACACTTCGCTGTTTATGGTTCGCACGGAAGTCACCTGCCGCCGGTGTGGGGCCCACCTCGGGCACGTCTTCAACGATGGGCCTCCTCCCACGGGTCTTCGCTACTGCATCAACTCTGCTTCCATCATTCTCGACGACGAGATGATGCCTGACGACGCCAAGCAGGCGGTGGCCGAAGAGGGAGAAAAGCCTGCCGCCGAAGGGCCTGCGGTGTCGGAGTAGCCGTTCGCTCGCTGCTCCATCACAAAGCGTCGGCGATGAACGGTTGTGCGAGCTAGTTTGCGTGGCCGAGCAGCCAGGCGATCAAGCCTTTTTGCACGTGCAGGCGATTGGCGGCTTCTTGGATCACAACGCTCTGTGGCCCGTCGATCACGTCGCTGGTCACTTCTTCTCCGCGGTGGGCTGGCAGACAGTGCATGAAGATTGCTTCAGGGGCCGAGGCCATCAGCTTTGCGTTGACCTGATAGGGCCGGAAGGCTTTGTGCCGCTCCTCGCGTTCCTTTTCCTGCCCCATGCTGGCCCACACATCGGTGTAGACGACTGCCGCATTCTTCACGGCCTCGTGCGGGTCGGTCGTTTGCACGAGTTCCGCTCCCGGCGCGATCCGGGCCACGTGATCCAGAAACGCCTGGCCAAAGTGGTAGTCCTCGGGGCCAGCCAGCACAAACCGCATTCCGAGTTGGGCTGAGACCATCGCCAGTGATCTGGCAACGTTGTTGCCGTCGCCGACAAATGTGAGCGTGAGTCCCTTCACTCGGCCCACGTGCTGCCGCAGCGTGTAGATGTCGGCGAGTGCTTGGCAGGGGTGGCTGGCGTCGGAGAGGCCGTTGATCACAGGCACGCTCGAGGAGGCTGCGAGCGCCTTGAGGGTGTCGTGCGACTTGGTACGGCAGACGATGCCGTCGACGTACTGCGAGAGGACCTTGCCGAAGTCGTCGACACTCTCCCGCGACGACGCAAACCCGGTGTCAGCGCCAAGAAACAGGCTCGAACCACCCAGATGCACCATCGCTGTTTGAAACGAGACGCGGGTCCGCAGGCTCGGCTTCTCAAACACGAGCGCAAGCACCCGACCTGGCATCAGCGGTTCGCGGATGCCGTCGTCGAACTTCACTTGAAGGTCGCGTGTGACGGCAAAGACCGCCTCGATTTCGTGGGCGGTGAGGTCTTCGACAACGAGAAGGTGACGTGGCATCGGACACTGGCTAACAAAAGGGGCACAAACGAAACAGGAAACCTCTTAGGTCTGTTCAGGAGGCGGCCTCGAGGATCGTCTCGCACAGGATGTCGCATCCCTCGTGGGCTTCGGCCTCGGAGAGCGTCATCGCCGGCAGGAGCCGAATGACGTTGCCCTGCGTGCAGTTGATCAGCAGTTTGCGTTCCATCGCCTTCTGCACAACGGGCGCCCCATCAAAGGCCAACTGAATGCCGATCATCATCCCGAGCACGCGGACATCCACGACGGCTTCGCACGACTTTTGAAACTCGAGCAGCCGCGAGCGGAATACATTGGCGACACGTTCCACGTTGGCGAGCAGGCCCTGCTGCTCAATCATCTCGATGGCGGCGATGCCAGCTCGGGCAGCGATGGGATTGCCACCGAACGTGGCTGCATGCATTCCCGGTCGCAGATGCCCGGCGAGTTCACTCTTCGTGAGCATCGCTCCCCCGGCAACGCCGGCCGCGAGGCTCTTGGCCAAGGTCATCACGTCAGGTGTCACCCCAAAGTGTTGGTAGCCGAACCAGGTTCCGGTGCGACCGCAGCCGCACTGCACTTCGTCAAACACGAGCAACAGGTCGTGGCGGTCGGCAAGCTCACGCAGTCCCTGCAGAAAGGCCTCGGGAGCAGGTACGACACCCCCTTCGCCGAGGATCGGCTCGATCATGATGCCGCCGGTCTGATCGTCGATCAGTTCCTCGACGGCGGCGAGATCGCCGTGGGGGGCATACTGAAAGCCCGCTACGATCGGACCGAGTCCTTCGTGGTATTTCGGCTGTGCCGTCGCAGACACGCTGCCGAGGGTGCGGCCATGGAAACCGCCTAGAAAGGTGATGATTTTGTAACGCTTGCCGTTGCTGCGGAGACGGACCAGCTTGATTGCTGCCTCGTTGGCCTCTGTGCCCGAGTTGCAGAAGAACGCCTTGCCGCCAAAGGATCGCTCGGAGAGGAGTTCTGCCCAACGGCCTTGGGCCTCGATGTACCACGTGTTCGGCACGTGGATCAGCGACGCGACCTGCTCCTGCACCGCTTTGACCACCGGCTCAGGGCAGTGGCCCAGCAGGTTGCAGCCCCAGCCCGGGAAAAGATCGAGGTACACATTCCCGTCGGCATCCCAGACCCGCGAGCCTTCGCCTTTGACGAGGCATACCGGGTAGCGGCGGTAGTTGGGCACCACGTACCGGTCGAAGGTGTCAATCACGGCCTGTGTGGCAGGACCAACAGAGGAGGGGGAATTTGCTGCAGACATGATGTTCCTTGACTGTGGCAGGCATCGGCCTGCCGGCATCTCTCACGCTTGCGCGCTGGCGGCAGCCATGCGGTTGGCGGCAGCCGACGAAATCGAGTCGTCTCGCACGAGTTCGGTTCCCACACCGCGGTTGGTGTAGATCTCAAGCAGCAGCGAGTGCCGAAGCCGGCCGTCGATGATGTGGATCTTCTTGACGCCCTGTTCGAGCGTTTCCAGGCAGCCCTCGATTTTTGGAATCATCCCGGTTGCGATCGTGCCGTCGGCGATCAAGGCGCGGGCTTCCGCGGCGGAAAGGGAGTGGATCAGGCTCGACGGATCGTTGATATCCCGCATCACCCCTGGGATGTCGGAGAGCACCACCAGCTTTTCCGCAGACAGGGCAGCTGCTACCGCCGTGGCGGCCGTGTCGGCGTTGACGTTGAGTTTTTCGCCATTCTCGGCCACGGCCATCGACGGGATGATCGGCACCTGGCCGGCGTACATCAGGTTGTCGATGGTTAAGCGATCGATGCCGGTGACTTTGCCCACCGCGCCGAGGTCGAGCAGGTTGCCAGCCTCGTCTTTCAGTTCGAGTCGTTCGCCAAACAGCACGGGCGTAGAGCGAAAGTTGAGCGGCATGGCCCTGCCACCGTACGACTCCACCTTGGCGGCGAGTTCTTCATTGAGTTCGGTGGCAAGGATTCTCTCCACGATCTCAAGCGTCGCTGCGTCGGTGTATCGGCGGCCCTGCACGAACCTGGGAACAATGCCGGCGGCGTCCATGGCGCGGCTGATGGCCTTACCGCCACCGTGGACGACCACGATCCGCATCCCGAGGGTCGACATAAACACCACATCCACCAAGAGATGGCGGAGGGCGTCTTCGTGCTCGAGAACACTGCCGCCGAGTTTGATCACCGTGGTGGTGTCGCGAAAACGACGGATCCAACCGAGGGCTTCGATCAGAATGTCGGCCTTGCCAATGGCTTCGTCGGCGTCGGACAGATGCTGGGCGTGCGAGGCGGAGGTGCTCACAGGCGGCCTTGGGCGAGAGAACGGGGACGGGGTGAACGGCACATTGCTGCGAAAAGGAGGGAATCCCGTAGTTTACCTGGCAGGTGCTCCTCTCGCAAAAGCCTTGCCAGAAGCCTCGCACAGAGAACACGTCGGCTGCAATTCAACCAGCATTTTCTGCGGATTTCATGAGCGTCGCTGCGGTCGCTGGTGTTCCGACGCCGAATGAACCCGTCCCAGGGCGGTGTAGAGGTCGGGCACGCCAGCAAGGCCGAGCATGGAATGGGCGGCCACGTAGGCGATCGCGATTTCCAGCAAACAGGCGTAACTGCCAGTGATTTCCACGGCCATGATCGTGGCCGTGAGCGGGGTGCGGAACAGGGCGCCGATGCTTGCCGCCATGCCCGCCACAAGGCAGACGGCGTGAAAATCTGGTTCCATTTGCCCGGCAATCACCTCGAAACCGCCCGCGAAAATATGTCCAGACAGCACCCCAAACAGGAGAGCGGGCACAATCAGCCCGCCGGGAGCTCCGCTGGCGTAGCTGATCGATGTGAGCGGGAGGCGGGCGGCGAGGGCCAGCGCTGCCACGCCGATCGGCAGCGACATGTCGATCGCCGAATCGAACAACTCATGCCCGATTCCGAGCAATTGCGGCCATTCCAGCAGGATGAACCCGAGCAGGACCCCCCAGGCGGCCGCCGCCAGGATGGCTGACATATGGGAGTGGACGCGGCCGTGGAACCAGCGGGCGGCCTTGACCACCATCAACTGAAACACAACCGCCACCAGGCCGGCCCAGAGGCCCACCAGCAGAAACATCGGGAGTTCTTGAATCTCGCGGAATCCTCCCAGTTCGATCGGCAACTGGAGGAGTGGGCCGTGGGCCAGCCGGCAGATCCAGTCGGCCACCGCGCAGACAAGGATCGTCTCAAACCCATTCCGATTCGAGAACGGCTGTCCCAGCATCTCGAACGAAAACACGGCGCCTGAGAGGGGGGCGTTGAAGGCTGCTGCCAACCCCGCGGCAGCTCCCAGGTGCACGGCGCGCTTCTTGTAGTAGATCAGCCGGGGGCCAAAGCGGCGAAGGAGCACGGCTGTCATCGCGCCAATCTGCACACTCGGCCCTTCTCGGCCGAGCGGCATGCCGCTGGTAAGGCCGCAGAATCCGGCAACGAACTTTACCCACAGGATCCGCAACGCGCGACGCGGGCTCACGGCTCGGTGGGCCACGAGCACCGCCGCAATGCCACTCCCCTCAGCCTCCGGGGCGACCAGCCGCACCAACGCCACGGCCGCCGCCGCCAGCAAGCCACAGGTGGCCATGATCCCCACCTTGGCCGCGAGACTGTGGGCGTCGGCCATCAGTGCGAGATCTTCGCGGGCTGTTTCAGCGAAGTTGATGACCCCGTGGAAGGCCACGGCGAGCCCGCCGGCAAACACCCCGATCAGGATCATCCCCACTTGCTCGGGCAGGCTGGGAACGTGGTCGTCTTTTGGGGGGCGGGCAATGCGTTTCATGGGTCTGGTCGCAGACTCTACACGATTCGCACCGCTGTGTGAGCGTTTGGTTCGTTGTCGGGATCGCTGCTTGACGACCCGCAATGTCGCGGTAGTCTACTATCACTATTCCGAATGCTGCCCGCGAGGAGTATTCGGTTTTTTTATCCACCTGCGGCCGAGATGAATCTCAAATCGCTCAAAGTCTTCTGTGACATCGTTGCCCGGCGGAGTTTTTCCCGCGCGGCCGAGGATAACGGTATGTCGCAGTCGGGCGCGAGTCAGGTGGTCAGCCATCTCGAGCAGCATCTTGGCGTGCAGTTGATCCACCGCTCCAAGCGGCCGCTTGTGCCCACCCGTGAAGGGCAGGTGTTCTACGAGGGCTGCAAGAAACTCATCTCGCGCTACGAGGCGCTCGAAGACGAGGTCCGAACGCTCCATCAGGAGGTGGCAGGGCAGGTGCGGGTGGCGGCGATCTACTCCGTCGGCCTGCACCATATGAGCCGCTATCTCAAGGAGTTCATGAGCCGTTACCCCAAGGCCAACGTGCGGCTGGAGTACCTCCATCCTGAGCGTGTGCTCGAGAGCGTAGAGAGCGGACAGGCCGACATTGGCTTGGTGAGTTATCCCCGGGGCACACGGCTGATTCAGGCCGAACCCTGGCGGAAAGAGCCGATGGTACTGGTCTGCGCGGCGGAGAGTCCCTTCGCACAGCGGTATGAAATTGACCTCGCCGAACTCGATGGCTGCCCCATGGTGGGGTTTGATCCGGACCTTGTGATTCGCCATGAGATTGATCGCGTCTTTGCCACCCACGGTGTGGAACCGAAGGTGGTGATGGAGTTTGACAACATCGAAACGATCAAGCGTGCCGTGGAGATCGACGCGGGGGTGGCCGTCTTGCCAGAGCCCACTGTCGGTCGCGAGGTCGCAGTCGGCACGCTCGCGGCAGTCCCGCTCAGCGGCAACGGCTCAAGTGACCTCGTGCGGCCGCTGGGAATCATCCACGCCCGCGGCAAGCCCATGTCGCCCACGGTGCGACTGTTTGTGGAGATGCTCCACGGACACTCCGACGACCAAGAACTTGTAACCCCACGACCTGCCGATGAGCGGCGGTCACGGCAACCTTTGGCCCTCACGAAAGTGACGCAATGAAGCGATCTGCTCACCAACCTGCTGAAATCCGGACGTCGCATGGCCTCCCTCCGCGGACTGGCCTCTACGATCCGCTCAACGAGCACGATGCCTGCGGTGTGGGCCTCGTTGTGAACAAGCATGGCAAGAAGAGCCATCAGGTCGTGCGGCAGGGCCTGGAAGTCCTCGAGAACCTCACCCATCGCGGCGCTGCGGGCTGCGATCCGCTCACCGGCGACGGTGCGGGCATTCTCGTACAGATCCCGCATGCCTTCTTCGAGGCGGTGACCCCCGCGGCTGGAATCGAACTGCCTGCCATCGGCGAGTGGGGCATGGGCACGATCTTCCTGCCTCCCACCGTGGATCAGCGGAACCAAGCCCAAGCGTTTTTTGAGCACATCTGCCGCGAAGAAGGGCAGCGGTTCCTCGGATGGCGTGATGTGCCGGTCAACAGCGACCTGATCGGAAAGTCGGCTCGTGATGTGGAGCCGGCGATTCGTCAGGCCTTCATTGCTCGCGGGGCCGACACGCCCGCGGAGATGTTCGAGTGGAAGCTGTTTGTGATTCGCAAGCGGTTCGGGATTGAGATCGACGGCCTGAGCCTTTCGGAGCGGGGCTTCGCCTACGCCTGCTCGCTGTCGTCGAAGACGCTCGTGTACAAGGGCCTGCTTCTGGCCGACCAGGTCGACAAGTACTACTCCGACCTCTCCGACGAACGCTTTGACAGTGCCTTGGCGCTCGTCCACCAGCGGTACAGCACCAACACCTTCCCAACCTGGGATCTGGCCCATCCGTTCCGCTACATCGCCCACAACGGTGAGATCAATACGGTCCGCGGCAACATCAACTGGATGCACGCTCGCGAGAGCATGCTCGCCCATCCGGTGTTCGGCCCCGATCTTGAGAAGATCAAGCCAGTGATCCGCGAAGGGGGCAGCGACTCCGCCACGCTGGACAATGTGCTCGAGATGCTTGTGCTGGCGGGGCGTCCGCTGGAAGAGGCGGTGAGCATGCTGGTGCCGGAGCCGTGGAGTGGCCACGAGAGCATGGCCGACGACCTCAAGGCGTATTACGAGTATCAGGCCTGCCTGATGGAGCCCTGGGATGGCCCCGCGGCCCTCGCCTTCACCGACGGCGTGAAGATTGGGGCGACCCTCGACCGCAACGGGCTGCGACCGGGGCGTTGGTGGGAGATGTCGGACGGTCTGGTGGTCCTCGCCAGCGAGGCTGGTGTGTTGGAGCTTCCGCCGGCAGAGGTGGTCCGCAAGGGTCGGCTGCGTCCTGGTCGCATGTTCCTGGTCGACACGTCGGCGGGCAGGATCGTGGAAGACGACGAGATCAAGCGGGCGCTCGCCACCGCCAAGCCTTGGCGTCAGTGGATCGATGAAAACCAACTGCGGCTCGAGCAACTGCCGGGCAACGATGAGGCCATCAAACTTTCAGCCAGCCGGGCGGTGGAGCAGGGGGGCAGCAACGGACATGCCACCGCTGGTCCGCATGCGGTAGATCCGTGGCGGGCTGCCGGTGTGGCCGGAGAGCGGTCGAGTCTGCTCGAACTCCAGCGGCTTTTCGGCTACACGCTTGAGGACCTCAAGGTGATCCTGGGGCCAATGGCCACCAACGCAGCCGAGCCGATTGGATCGATGGGCAACGACACGCCGTTGGCTGTGCTGTCGGATCGGCCACAGCTGCTCGCGAACTACTTCAAGCAACTTTTCGCTCAGGTCACCAACCCGCCGCTCGATGCGATCCGTGAGGAGATCATCACGTCGCTGGTGACCACGATCGGCTCGGAAGGCAACCTGCTCGAAACCACTCCCGGGCAGAGCCGCC
>JBMTLP010000038.1:0-13547 GCA_049433245.1 Pirellulales bacterium | reverse complement strand
ATGGGTGGGTCAACGCGGGGGCGGTCGATCCGGGCAACCGGGCGGTCGTGCACCATGCGATCGTCTTTCTGCGTCCGCCGGACGGCTCCAATATGAGCGGCTTTGGGCTGCTCGGCGGCTACGTTCCAGGCCAAAAATCGCTGGAACTGCCCACGGGCTACGCGCAGCGGATCGCTGCCGGCACGCTGCTGGCCTTTCAGATGCACTACACCCCGACAGGCCGACAGGAAGAGGATCTCACGCGCGTGGGATTGATCCTGGCCGATCCTGCCGAGGTGACGCATGAGGTCTACACCATCGGCGGCATTGAGCAGGACTTCGAGATTCCACCAGGGGCGAGCGAATACACGGTGACTCGTCAGATGCGGGGGCTTCCGAAGGAAGGCTTCCTGCTTTCGATCAACCCCCACATGCACCTGCGTGGTCGAGCCGTGCGCCTCTTCGCTGAACAGGCAGGCGGCAGCGACACCCTGCTGTCAGTGCCTCACTACGACTTCAACTGGCAGCACAACTATGCCTTCGCCAACCCGCCGGATCTGGCCGAGGTGGAGGGCGTACGGTTTGAGATGACGTACGACAACTCCAAGGGCAATCCGTTCAATCCCGACCCCAGCGAGTATGTGACCTGGGGAGATCAGACCTGGGAGGAAATGGCGGTCGTGTTTGCAGCGGTGGCCACGCCGAAGGGAGCACGAGGCGTGGAGGAGGCGAAGGACCGGGAGGCTGAGGCCGAGGCGCGGGCGTCTGCGATCGCCGCCAAGGCGGAGTCGTTTGCCGACGACTACCTCGCCAAACTCGATCGGGATGGCGACGGTGCGGTGTCGCGGGATGAGGCTCCCGAGTCAGTGAAGATGTTCTCGTTTCGGCAACTCGACATGGATGGCGACGGGTTCGTGCGGCGAGACGAGTTGGTGCGGCACGGAGCCGAGCGGTTCGGTCGCAGTGAGTCGCGGTTCGGGAGCAATCGCTGACCGTGAAAATCATTGTGGAACGGCTCGCGAACCTGGTGGTCGACCACCCGTTCCTGGCCACGCTGTTGATTGCGGTGATTACCGGCCTGGCCACCCTTGGGCACGTGGATCCCGACTGGCTGGAGCGGATGACCGCTGAGTCGAAAGCCGTGGAGGCACAATCGGACGAGCAGGGGCAGTCGGCCCGTGAACTTCCGGATGTGAAGCCGATCCAGGTGGGCCGCGGCGACGTCGTGCTCGTGGCGGAAGCCGACGACTTTTTTACGCCGGCTGCCGCCAACGCGATGCGGGCAGCGGTTGAGGCGTTGGAAGCCCTGCCGCAGGTGCGGAGCGTGTTCTGGATGGATCGCGCGCCGGTGATGAATATCTTTGGGCTCCGCGAGCCGATCCTGCCGCGAGCCACCGCATCTGCGTCGCGGTTTGCCAGTGCCAAGGAACGCGCCCTCGCCCACCCGCTCGTGGGCGGCCAACTGCTCTCGCTCGACGGCCAGACGGCGATGCTGTTGGTCGATCTTGATTGGCTGTTCATCACCAATGATGCCGAGTGCACGAGCGACCTGCGGGAGGCGGCACGCGAGGCGGTCAAAGCCTTTCCCGAGGCGGGCATCCGTTTTCGGATCACTGGCAACGTGCCGCTGCGGCTGCGTGATGCCATGATGACTCGTGGCAACGAACGGAAGTATCAGCTGATTGGATACGGGATGGCCCTGGTCTGCGCCTGGGTGCTCTTCCGTGGCTGGGAGGCCGTGCTGATTGTGGCGCTCGCACCCACGTTTGGCGTGTTCTGGACGATGGGGATTCTGCCGCTGGTTGGTCTGGGTGGGAATCCGTTCAATGCCGTGGTGGTGCCAGTGCTCCTGGTGATGGTGGGCTTCACCGACGGCGTGCACATGATGGTGCAGATACGGCGTCATCGGGCCGCCGGCCTGCCGCCCAAAGAGGCCACGCGTACGGCGATTCACGAGGTGGGGCTCGCGTGTTGGCTGACATCGCTGACGACGGGTATCGGGTTCGGTTCGCTGATGCTCGCCCACCATGAGTTGGTGCGCGAGTTTGGTACCAGTTGCGTGATCGGTGTGCTGGCCACGTTCATCGCGGTGGTGATGATCGTGCCGCTGGCGTCGGCTTCGTGGCTTGGCCGCAATGTGCACCGGGGTCACGGGCACAACCTTGTCGACAAGCATCTCGGGCGATTGTCACTGGTGATCGACATGGTGCTCGCCCGCCCGCGAACGTTTGGTCTGGCGGGAATCGTGCTGACCCTGATCTTGGGCATGGTCACGCTCACGCTCCGCCCCGATCAGCGGCGGACGAGCGGGCTGCCATCGAGCACCGAGGAGGCCCAGGCCCTCGCTCACATCGACAAGGTGTTTGGGGGCATGGAAACCGCCCAGATCTTGGTGAAGTGGTCGCCGGAGGTTCCGGATGGTGCCGGTGAGATTGGCGACGTGGTCGCTGAGGTGGAATCCGCCATGCGGGAAGAGCCACTGCTTGGGTCGCCGCTCTCGCTGTCGCGGTTGCTGGCCGCCCTGCCCGGAGAGGGGGCGATTGCCGACAGGATGTCGTTGATCGAACTTCTGCCACCACCCTTGAAGCGAGGGTACTACGTGCCAGAAAACCGCGAGGCGATCGTCACGTTTCGGGTGCAGGACATTGGGATCGCTGCGTACAGCGAGGTGTTTGAGCGGCTGCAAGCGCGGCTCGACGAGATCGTGGCGGCACACCCCGGCTTTCGCTGGGAGTTCGAGGGATCGGCAGCCCGTCGGTGGCGCGATCTCTATCAAATCGTGATGGATCTCGCGACGAGCCTGGGGACGGCCAGCCTGATCATCTTCGTGGTGCTGGCAGTCGCCTACCGGTCTGTGCGGATCGGCCTGATCTCGGTCACGCCCAACCTCTTTCCACTCGTGGCGACGGGAACAGCGCTGGTCTGTCTTGGGCAGAACCTGGAACTGGTGAGTGTCTGCTCCTTTACCGTCTGCCTCGGGATTGCCGTCGACGACACGATCCATTTTCTCACCCGCTTCCGCGAAGAGCAGGCGTTGGGCGGAAGTCGCGATGCGGCGATCCGTCGGGCGTTTGTGGGCGTAGGCACGGCGCTGGTGATGACGACGGTGGTGCTGATCTTGGGTTTCGCCACCGCGATGCTCAGCGACTCCCGTGCGCACCAGATCTTCGCCGCGATGGGGATCATGACGATCGGCACGGCCTTGTTTGCCGACCTGCTGTTCCTGCCGGCCTTGCTCTCCCTGTATGCCGACAACCCGCCTGCTCTGTCGGAGCAGGAGCCCGCCGCCGACGATCTTGAAAAAGGTGTGGTGTAGCCGTTGCCGAGGCAACATGGTGGCGGGATCAACGAGATCCGAGGTGCTCGGTGAACCAATCGACCGTTGCCGTTACGGCGCGGGTCATGTCGTCCCCTGCAAAGCCATGGCCGGCGCCTGGGATCGCGAGGAGGCTCGTTTCCACACTAGCCTCCTCGAAGGCTGCGTGAATCTTTTCGCTGTGCCAGATTGGCACGAGCGTGTCTTGGTCGCCGGCGATCAAGAGGGCAGGGGCGTCGCCAGCCGAGACGGCAAGGAGTGGCGACATGGAGGCGGCGACGTCTTGGGTGATGTCGAGGGCAGGGAAGTTCTCGTACTGTTGCTCATGGTCGGGGTCGCTCCACGCCACGGGCCGCAGATCGGTGGGCGCTACCCAAGCACACACCGCCTGGACGCGATCACTCGCTCGCAGTACTGGATCGCTTGCGGAAGCGTCGCCTGCGTCGGACGTGGTGCCGAGCATCAGTGAGAGGTGACCGCCGGCGCTCATGCCAAGGGCACCGAGTCGTTCGGGATCAATCTCGAGCGTGTCGGCGTGGTGCCGCACATACCGCACCGCCCGTCGCACGTCTTCCACGGCATCGCTGATCCCGTAGCGAGGGCTGCTGCCGTGCCTCACGGCAACCACGGTAAAGCCAGCATCCGTAAATGGGGCAAACATCGGCAGCATCTGCTCCGCCGGCCGCCACGAGGAATACCAGCCGCCGCTCACCATGAAGAGAATCGTGCCGCCGTTGGTCTGTTCAGGGCGATACACATCAAACGTCATGGCCAAGCCGTCCTTATGGCCGTAGACCACGTCGGGCTCAATCGCCACGTCGGCTGCCTCGCAAGGGAGAAGGGAAGGCAACGCCAACGTCACAGCAGCGAGCACTGCCAAGGAGGAATGGAGAGGCGAACGCATCGTGGAGGTTCCCAGGAAAGAGTAAAAAGCCACCGGGTCGAGGTTCCGGTCGCAGGCGACGAGCCAGAGGAGCATACCACCGGCTGGCGGCGGCTGGTGGTGCCGCTGTGGCAGGCGAGGGTGCACATCCAGGGCAAACGGTTGCGAATTGCATTTATGAGATCAGGCCGCGAGGATGATGAGATCTTTGTGGAGGAGACCAACGGATGATGCGTGTGATGGCATGGCTCTGGGCGAGAAACGTGGTCGCCTGTGTGGTCGGTGGGCTCTTGGCGGGCGGGCTGAACGTGGGAAGCCACGCCGCGGAGTCGGCCGAGCGGCCCAATGTGCTGTTGATCTGTGTCGACGATCTCAAGCCGCTGTTGGGCTGCTACGGCGACCCGCACGCGAAGACGCCCCACATCGATCGGTTGGCCGCCCGCTCCGTGCTCTTCGAGCGGGCCTACTGCAATCAGGCAGTCTGCGCCCCGTCACGCAACGCGCTGATGACCGGTCTGCGACCGCAAACGATCGGCGTGTACGACTTGGCCACTTCGTTTCGGCTGGCGAGGCCTGACGCGATCACTCTCGGCCAGCACTTCCAGACGCATGGCTACGAGACGGCCTCGCTCGGGAAGATCTTCCATGTTGGGCATGGCAACACCGACGACCAAGCGAGTTGGAGCGTGCCCTCGTTTCGGCCCAAGCGGCCGCAGTATGCGATTGACGAGAACGCCCCGCTGCCAGGGATCAAGCCAACGAAAAATAGCGACCGTCCCCGTGGTCGGCCCACAGAATCGGCCGATGTCGCCGATGACTTCTACACCGACGGTGAAATCGCGTCCGAAGCGGTGCGGCGGCTGCAGGCCGCGAAAACCTCAGGCACACCCTTCCTGCTGGCGGTGGGTTTCTTGAAGCCGCACCTCCCCTTCATCGCTCCGAAGCGGTACTGGGACCTCTACGATCCCGAGCAACTGCCGATGCCCGAACTCTCCGAGCCGCCGGTAGGCGCGCCCGACTACGCACCGCAGTTTGGGGGCGAACTTCGCAATTACCGCGAGGTGCCCAAGGGGCAGGAACCGCTGGGAGACGAGCTCACCCGTGAGTTGATTCACGGCTACTACGCCGCCACGAGCTATGTCGATGCGCAGATTGGTCGCGTGCTCGATGCCCTAGAGAGCGAAGGGCTCGCCGACAACACGATCGTGGTGCTCTGGGGCGATCATGGTTGGCACCTGGGAGATCACGGGATGTGGTGCAAGCACACCAACTACGAACAGGCCACCCGCATTCCCTTGCTCGTGGCCACGCCCGGCGGCAAGGGAGCCACAGCCGAAGCACTTGTGGAAACAGTCGACATCTCTCCCACGCTTGCAGAACTTGCCGGCTTGCCAGCCCAACCTGGGCTCGACGGCAAGAGTTTTGCGACGGTATTCGCGAACCCCGCCGCTGCCCATCGTGACCACGTGATCCACGTCTATCCCCGCGGCCAACGGCTGGGACGAGCGATTCGTACTGCGGATCTACGTCTGGTTGCCTGGCAGGAGCCGGGGCGGTCAGACGGGGAGGTGGAGTTTGAACTCTACGACTACGCCGCTGATCCGCTTGAAAGCCGCAACCTCGCCGCGGAGCGGCCTGATGACGTGGCCCGCATGAAAGACCTGCTTGCGACCCACCCCGAGCCCCTGCCGGCGTATCGGGCTGCTGAAGTCGGACAACGCTAGTCCTGCCGGCCGAAGCCATTTTGGAAGAGCCTGCGAAACTCGAAACTGGTGACGAGCCACGTCTCGCCCCGTTTCAGATAGTGGATCGTGCCCCCAACGAGCGAGGAGCCTGGCACGCTTCCATCAGCGACGCCCCGTGCGCGGATGATCACATCGGCCACCGCGGTTGGCGGATCGGTCTCATGGTCGACCTCCACGAAGCACTTCGTGATCGTGACTTCGCTTGGCTTGTAGCGGTCGATGATTCGCTCGGCCTCGCCACGCAGTTCGGTGGCACTGCCATCGATGGACGCGAGCAACGTGGCGGTGTCACCGGCCTCCGCAGCCCTGGCGAGGGAGTACGTCACCGCCTCCACCCGATCCCGGTCGGGCTCCACGAGCAGCCCCCAGGCGACGAGCCCGCCCAGCACCAAGACGCCCGCTATCAGCCAAGGGAACCGCATGGGAAGGTTCTTACTCGGGGGTGCGGAGCTGCAGAACTCCATTCATGACCATCCAATGGCCAGGAAACGTGCAGGTGAATGGATACGGACCCGGCGTCGCCGGCAGTGTCAGGTAGATCGAGAAGTCCTCGCGTGGCTGCACGATGTCGGTGTAGGCGAGGACCTGAGGCGACTCAGGAACATACTGCCGCGCCACAGCCGTTGGATCGGCAATCAACTGGTTTGCGGCCTCACCGACCTCTTGCAAACTCCCCGGCTTGAGCAGCACCCAGTTGTGGGGCACGACGTCGGGATTGAGCAGCGTGAGTTTGATGGTCTCACCTGCCGACGCTTCGACCACACGTGGCTCAAACGACAGGTTTGGGCCAACGCGGACCTCGATCGTACGGGCGTTTTCAAGTGGGATGCCAAAGGGGTTCGGCGATCGGTCTGCCATGCGGGCAAGATCTGCCTGGATCGGGTGAGCGGGGAGCAGGCGTTTGGGATCACGCGGAGCGATCTGCTCGCTGGTGAATGATGCGTCGAGGGCGTTGACCGTGACGAGGAGATCGGAGAGTTCGCCGGAGGCCGTTTCGAGGCAAAGCTGCAGCTGGTTGACCGGGGCGATGTCGGGAATCTCGTAGAACACCTCCCTGCCATTGGCCGAAACGTGCACCGAGCGGATCGGCAGGTGGTCGTGGCCGAGCATGCCTTCATGCCGCGAGGAAAACTCGGGCGAGCCGTAGCCGTTGCTGAAACGGTAGTTCCAGCACTGGGCAAACTGCCGGGCGGGGTCGGCCGCGATCAGCGGCTCCACCGGCTCCGCGAACCGTACAAGCACGCCGTTGTCGTACGCATGGAAGCCGATTGGCATCTGCACCCGCGCGGCGGCCGGCTTGGCAAAGCGAATCCGCTCAAGGCAGCCAGGCTCCGGCGTGTAACTGCCCCAGCCGCTCATGCCAGAGACGTAGAGATGGCCATCGTGTGGATTGAAGCGTCCGCGATGGCTACCTGAGCGAAACGAGACCGGCAGCGGTACGACGGCCCCTTGGTGTTGCCCAGCCACCTCATCTTCCAGCAGCAGGAAAGCGGTGCCGGTGCCAAACGAGAGATGCACGAGATGACCGCCGAGTGGGCCCAGCGCCCCTTCCGGGCACCAGGCCTGGCCACCAGCGGAGTTGTCTTCCCCGCGAGGGAGATAGACCAGCGGCAGCGAGGGCGGCTCGTTGTTGCGAAGGCCACCGTAACCGAAGTGTGGAGGCGTGCCGGCGTGTCTGCTGTCGACTGCCGCGATCAGGCTGGCGGGCACCCAGTCGCCTTCGCTACTGGCTGCGGTGATCAGTCCGGAGGGTGTGAGGCCTAACCCATCGGGATTGCGAAGGCCGGTGGCGAGCACTTCGGCCGATTGCCCGTCGGCGGAGATTCGTAGCAGCCCTTGGCGGCTCGAGGCCGTGAGGAAGCGGCCTTCGGCATCGCGTTCAAGCCCCATCACGTAGTCGTGGCCGCCAGCAGATGTTTCGTAGGCCCGGGAAAAGCATTCGTAGTGGTCGATCTCGCCGTCGCCGTTGAGATCGTGCAGGCGGGTGATCTGATCGCGGCCGAGCACGTGGATCACCCCGTCAACCACCTGCAGCCCGAGCAGTTGATGCAGGCCAGCAGCGATTCGTCGCCACCGCAAATCTGCGAGCGAGCCATCGACGCCCTGCACCTGCCAGACATCCCCCTGCATCGTGCAGACGACCAGCGACCCATCAGGCAGCACGTCGTGGCCGCCGCAGTAGAGAACAGCATTCCAGGGGTTGTCGTGAGGCAGCGTGAGCGTGTCGACGGCGAAGGGCTCGGTGCTGCCGAGCACGCCCTGCGTGTGGATCACGTCGGGCCACTGCGGTGGGCCGCCTGCGGCAAGACCTTTAAGCGGATGCTCGTCGAGCGGGGCTTGCTGCCGGACAAACTTCCCATTCACGACAGTGGGCACGTCGAGATACCGCACTCCATCGAGGCTGTAAAGAAAGCCGACCTGGCTGCCGTGCCGGCAGAAGCCTTCGTAGCGCATGTCGGCGGCACTCGCAGGCGCCGTGGCATCCGCTACCCGAGTGCCCTGGGCAAGCAGGCCACCGAGAAAGCCCGCTCGCACATCCGAGAAGCCGACGAAGCCATCTCGCCAGACGACCGGATAGCTCAGCGTGTCGGGGTCAAAGCAGACGGACAAGCCGCCCTCGAGCTGCACACAAACTGCCCTCGGGATTGTGATCCCAAAGGCGTGTAGCACGCCCGCCTGCAGTGAGCCGAGCACCGTTTCATTCCAGTGGTTGCTTCGCCAGGTGTCTTCGTTTTGATTACCCCAGTGGCCTTGCGAGCCGCCATCGAGGCCGGGGAAGGGGGGCGTGAGCACCGGCCGTGGGCAGAGATCACGAAAGAAGCGGGCTTCCTTGGCGTAGAAGTCAAACACGCGATCGCGGTTGACTGGCAGCTTCCAGTCGCGATCGACTTCAGGCTCGAGTTGCGCTCGGTCGTAGGCAAACGCAGCGGGCACGCCTGCATGCGCCTGCGTGAGGATCGCAGCCACCGCATCAGCGGTGATTGTTTCATGACGGCCAAGGTCTGCGAGGAACCGCAGGAGGTCGTGCTGCTCGGAGACCGAGAGCGAATCGAGGAGCCGCTCAGGCATCAAACTGCCCACCGGTTCGATCGCCTCGACGTCAGCGAAAGGGATCTCCACGATCGCATCCCCAACCGCCTCGCGGATGCGGAGGCCGCTCGTGGAGTCGACTTCCCGGTAGCCGCGAAGCACCCGGCCATCACCGGCAAGGGCGGCGACGGCTTCGTACGCCGGTTCGATGTGCCGCTGCGGATGCAGCAAGGCATCGGCGAGCAGGTCGGCGGGCCGCTCCAGGCCCACGCGATCGAGCAGCGGCCCGACTCGGCCGCCATGCTCCCCCACGCGATGGCAGGACAGGCAGGCGAGCGTGTGACGAGCGAAGACGGCCGCACCACGTTCCGCATCGCCTTGCTTGAGGGCGGCAGCGGCCAGGGCGACTGCTTCGGCTGAAGGGGCCAGGCCAGCCCAGGTTTTCATGGCTGGCTTCGGAGCAGCGGCATCCCCATCGATCCGAGACGCCACCCAGGCCAAGCCTTGGAGGTTGTCGTGTAACCGCTCTTCCGCGTCGAGTTGGGTGTGGTTCAGGATCCCAAACGGGCCTTGATAGCCGCTTTCGAGAATCGTGGTCAGCAGCGTTTGATCGAGGTCACCTTGGCCGATCGGGGCGATTTTGTGCGTGACGCCATCCGGCCCGGAAAACATTCCGTTGAGGTTGAGAATCTCCAGGTGCGGTTGCATCGCAGCCAGCAGTTCTTTCCACCGTCCCACATGCTCGTGGCCGTGGTGCTGGTTGTAGACAATCCGCACGTTGCTTATGCCGCCTTTGGCCAAATGCTCGATAATCTCGATCTGATTCTCGGGCTCGCCAAACCAACCGCCGTGGTTGTAGAGGCCAACCGTGCACCCGATCGAGGCTGCCGCTTCGGCGATGGGCCGAATGCGATCGGCTTCGGCGGCCACCCGGGCCTGTTGATCGGCAGCGTTCGTGGTTGGTTCGCCGCCGCCGGTCACCCACAGGCTGGTGGTGATCTCGTGCCGTTTGAGCACGTCGAGAATCAGTTTCGCCTCGTCGTTGAGCACCGTGGGAAACCACCAGCCAACGAGGTCGATGCCTGCCGCCTTGAGCTGTTGCATCTCGTCGTCGAACTGCGGGATGTGCTCGGCCCGGTAGTCGTAGGCATAGCGAGTGATGCCCAGCCGCCGGAGCATCGCCATGCGGTCGGCAGGCGAGCGGGGCTCGTCATCGAAGGGAACGATGCACCAGGCAGCCACCTGGTCCGGGCGAAACAGGGCGGCCGCGGTGCCAGCCGGGGGCCCGCCTTCTTCGGCGGCCCGCGCGAGGCTTGCGGCGACTCCAAGCCACATCACAGCAATCATCAAGTGGCGGCGATATCCAACGAGCCGAGAAAACAACGCCATGAGTCTCAAACCTTTGATCTTGCAGGCACGGAACCAGAAGACGTGCGCGAGGAAAAACTGCTCGGCCCCAGCCGCACATGATGACCGATCGAGAACCAGGACGCGAGCGTGGGCAGGGCCGAGCGAGCCGGTGCTCTCGGGCGTTGACAACCAGAGGGGGCTGGCCCGAGGGCGTCGGCTCTTTTAGGCTTCGTTGGTTTGCGACGCGGCCGAATGCAGTTGTCGCAGGTGGGAACATCGTGCGGCCTGTAAGCGGCAGCGGCGGCGACAACGATCTTTTGCTTGAGAGGCGGTTAAAGGATGTCGAAATCTCGGCTTGGCGTGTGGCTGATTGGTGCCAAGGGGGGCGTGGCCACAACCATGCTCACTGGGCTGGCAGCTCTCCAGCAGGGGAAGACGCCACCCGTTGGCCTCGTGACGGAACTGGAGCCTTTCACCAACCTCGGGCTCGTCGCGTTTGAAGACATTGTGGTGGGCGGGCACGACATTCGCCCTGGACCGCTCGGCGAGGAGGCCAACCGCATGTGGCGGGAAAGCCGAGCCATCACGCCGGACCTGCTTGACGCTGCGGCGCCTTTGTTTGCGGCGACCGAAGCCCGCCTGCGGCCTGGCACGATCGTGGCGGCCGGCGAAAAAATCGCCAGTTTTGCTGCACCCGAGACCGCCAGCCTGGCGGAGTCGCCCCGAGCTGCGATTGCTCGCATCCGCGGCGACCTCGAGGCCTTCAAGCAAACGGAGGGTCTTGAGCGGGTGGTCGTGGTCAACGTGGCCTCCACCGAACCTCCGCCGCAGCAGGCGATCCCGGCCACGTTTGCCGAGATTGAGCCGCTGCTCGACGACGCGTCTCGCTGCCCACTGCCGGCAAGCAGCCTCTACTTCCTCGCAGCAGCCGAGGCCGGCTGCCACTACATCAACTTCACCCCGTCCACTGGCAGCACGCCTTCCGCAATGCAGCAGGTGGCCCTCGAGCGAGGCATCGCGCACGCCGGCTGCGACGGCAAGACTGGTGAGACGCTCCTCAAGAGTGTGCTCGCACCGATGTTTGCGGCTCGCAACCTCGAAGTGATGAGCTGGGTGGGGCACAACATCTTCGGCAACATGGACGGAAAGGTGCTCGACGATCCCCGCAACAAGGCGGCGAAGGTGAAGAGCAAAGACCACCTGCTCGCCGCCATCCTTGGGTATCCACCGCAGACGCACGTCTCGATCGAATACATCGAGAGCCTCGGCGACTGGAAGACCGCCTGGGACCACATCCATTTTAAGGGCTTCCTCGGCACGCCGATGATGATGCAGTTCACCTGGCAGGGGTGCGACTCCATCCTCGCTGCACCGCTTGTGCTTGACCTCGTGCGGCTGGTGGACCGGGCTGTTCGGGCAGGAGAAACCGGCGGACTCGCGTGGCTCGCGCCCTTCTTTAAGAGCCCACTCAACGTGTCGGAACAGGCGTTTCAGGCTCAGTTTGGCATGCTCACCGAATGGGCCATTGCGCACGCTGAATGAGTGGCTCGATGAGTGCCCCAAACTGCGTGTGTGCGGCTGGGCGGGCTGTGGGCGGAACACGACGTGCACAAAAAAAGGGCGGGTGAACTTTCGGTTCACCCGCCCCGTTTTTTTATTCACTCGCGTGAAACTCAGACCATCGCCTTGAGGTTCTTGAGGGCACGAACGCGCACCTTGACGCTCTCAGGCTTGGCAGGACGATCCTGCAGTTCGCCGGTGAAAGGGTTCTTGACGCCCTTCTGAGCGGGACGAGCGGGAACAACCTTCCGCTCAACCTTCACGAGGCCAGGAATCGAGAAGACGCCAACGCCGCCCTTCTTGAGCGCGCTCTCGATTTCAGCGTGCAGTGCATCAAGGACTGCGACCACGTCCTTCTTGGCCAGCCCAGTCGCTTCCGAGATCGCCCGCATGATCTCGGTCTTCGTCAAGGGCTTGGCACCCGTCTTCTTTGCCATCATCCGACTCCTGAAAAAAAGTTCGTGCTTCGCAGGATCGACCGCCCGCGATGCGTTTCGTTCCGGCTTTCAACGCCGAAGAATCAATGATTAAACGGGCTGTCGGTAAAAATGCAAGCCACGGAAGGGGTTTTTTCTCGGAAAAAACGAGGGTTCCCTCTCCGGCGAGGGGAGGTGTTGTGGCGGGGGAGGGCAGCCCATTGCCTCGCGAAACCGCTGCTCGAACGCCAGGTTCCCCATGTCGCGGAGGCGGCGGCTCGGCCCCCTTGCTTGCCAGATTCCGCCCGCACGCCATAAGATTTGGCAGTGACGAAGTCCGCGAAAACCCGGCGAATTCTGCATGAAAAGGTCTTTTCGATGGCGCCGAGGTGGACTAGCGGTCGCCTGCTTAGGGTTGCTGTTGTGGGGCCTCGTCGGCACCGGGTTGCTGGGTTTCTTGGCTTCTCCTGGTGCTGGGCAGGTGGCCCGCGGACAAGGCTTGGCGGTCCCGGGCCAGGGGATCGAGGGAGATTTCGACGAAGAGACGGGTATTTTTTTGCCGTCGGATCGGCTCCGCGAGCGTCAACTTGATCAGGCGCGGGAGGCGATCGCTGCCGGGGCTTTCAGCGATGCGGGCACCATTCTCGACGACATTCTCGCTGGCAACGCAGATAGTTTCCTGCAGACGGCCGAAGGCGGAGCGACATGGTCGAGCGTGAAGGCGGAGGCGACAGCGCTGCTCGACGCGATGCCTGCAGCGGGACGAGATGCCTACGAACTGCAGTTTCGCGCCCGCGCGGAGCGGATGCTTGAGCAGGCGCTTGCTGCCGACGACCAGGTCCAGGTGGTGGCGGTCGCACGGCGTTGGTTCCATACGCCGTCCG
The DNA here is from genome assembly GCA_049433245.1 of Pirellulales bacterium. Taxonomy (GTDB): domain Bacteria; phylum Planctomycetota; class Planctomycetia; order Pirellulales; family UBA1268; genus M30B53. The sequence continues at coordinate 384 of JBMTLP010000038.1, read as the reverse complement.
GGCAGGCGGCGGCCGTGATGACGGCCCTCGACTGCCTGGCACACGGCCAGCCGCTCTCGGCGCTGGCGTGGCTGAATCGACTCAAGCAAATCAACGGAGGCGACCGTTTTGAGCCGGCGCTGTCCCTCATGCACGCGGTGGCTGCGTATGAGGCCGGCGATACTGCGGCTGCGGAACAGGCGATGGCGGAGGCCATGCGACGCGGCACGCCGACGTCGCTGCGAGTGGCGGGCCGAGGCATCGCTCTCGGGCAGGGGAATGGTGGTGTGTTGGCGGCGCTCGAACAGCTGCTTCGCGGGCCGGGGGAGACCGGTGTGCCCGACCCCGCCGTGGTGGCTACGAGCGATGCAAGACCCTGGCTGCTGCAGGGCGGGGATCCATCCC
>JBMTLP010000037.1:0-13582 GCA_049433245.1 Pirellulales bacterium | reverse complement strand
CCCCCCGCCAGTGCACCTCACAAGGAGCCATCATGGTTTCACTGTTTTTTCCTCAGCCCTCCCTGCACCTCAACGGTTCACCGCTGCGAGTCTTCGGCCTTGCGACGCTCGTCTGCGGGCTCGTTCTGACCGGCTGCAGCGGAACGGACGGACCTGTCCAGCGAGAAGTCTCTGGAAAAGTGACGTTCCAGGGCAGCCCTGTCGAGGAAGGGATGATCACGTTCGAAGACGCGCAGAAGGGGTATGCCGAAAGTTCTGAACTGGGGCCGGGCGGCGCGTACAAACTCAATGCCCCCGACGGCAACTACACCGTCTATGTCGAACCGCCCATGACCGTGATCGAAGACACCGCCGACACGCCCGGTGGTGAGGAAGAAAAGCAGGTCGACAACATCCCCGTGCAGTATCGCAACTCGGTCGAGTCGCCTCTCAAGGCGGTCGTTGCCGGGGATGGCACGGTCCAAGACTTCGACCTTCAGCCGTAGGCGAGACCCACCTTTGCGTCTGGTGCGGTTCGCGTGCTTCAAGCTTGCTTGAGCTTGAGCACGAACCCGTCGCGCCACTCACACCTGCACGCGGTGATCGAGCGCTGTCGTCTTGCCCCAGGTGAGCCGCTGCTCGATCGCCGCGGTGATGAACCGCTTTCCTCGGGCAACCGCCTCGGAGAGGGAGCGACCTTGGGCAAGCCCCGTGGCAATGGCCGCAGCGAAAGTGCACCCCGTGCCGTGCGTGTCGACGCGGCGACGGAAGGGAGCCGTGAATCGCTCTGAGCTCTCAGGCGTGATCAGGATGTCGATCGCTTGCTTCGTGCCAAGGTGCCCCCCTTTGGCGAGCACGCTGCAGCCATAGCGTTCTACCAGCGCCCGGGCTGCCTCTTCCATCTGCCGGTGGTCGCTGCAGGGCATCCCGGTGAGGCTCCGGAGTTCGTCCAGATTGGGGGTCAGCAGGGTCGCCATAGGAAAAAGCTGCGTTTGGTAGGCCGCAATCGCCGCGGGCGCAAGCAGGGGCGCGCCGCTGGAGGCCACCATCACGGGATCAACCACGAGGGGTGTGCCAGGTGCCAGTCGCCTCAGCGTGTCCGCCACCCGTCTGACAATCGCGGGGGAAAAGAGCATCCCAGTCTTGATGGCTCCGACCGGGAAGGCCTGCAGCGACAGCCGCATCTGTGCCTCGACGACCGCGGCCTTTACCGGCTGGATCATTTCCACGGCCCCGGGCACCTCAGCCACCACACACGTGATCGCGGTTTGGGCGTATCCGCCGAGGCTCGTAATCGTCTTTAAATCCGCCTGGGCTCCCGCTCCGCAGGAGTTGTCAGAGCCGGCGATCGTGAGAACGGCAGGGAGCTTTTGCATAGCCCGACACTCTAGTTCTTCCCAGACTTCCCAACCAGCCTACGCAACCGGCTCAAGCCGCCCAGGCGTTTCGACCGATCTCATCCGATGAGTCTGTCACCGTTGTCTGTCACAGAGACGCCGCCGATGTCGTCCACACTCCCTCCCACCGTGCCGTCACGCCCCAGTTTTGTGAACTGGATCGCTGGCCGTGTGGCCGATGTGGGGGACGCCGCAGTCGGCATGGTGTCGGCTGTGGGCGACGTAGCCCTTTTCTCGGCGAGTACCCTTGGCTGGCTGTTTTGGCGGCGTCCGAGAAGGGATGTGCTCCTGCCGAGCTTCTACTCGATCGGTGTGATGTCGCTGCCGGTCGTGGCCCTCACCGGGCTCTTCCTCGGAATGGTCCTGGCGGTGCAGAGCTACTCGCAGTTTCGCGCGCTCGGCCTGCAGACCAGGCTGGGATCGGTCATCAACCTGTCGCTCGTTCGGGAACTCGGCCCTGTGCTGGCCGCAACCATGCTGGCCGGCCGGGTGGGGAGCGCCATGGCAGCGGAGCTCGGCACGATGCGAGTCACGGAACAGATCGACGCGCTCGAAAGCATGGGGGCCAACCCAATCTACTACCTCGTGGTGCCTCGCTTTCTTGGTTGCCTGCTGCTGATTCCACTGCTGACGGTGATGGCTGACTTCATGGGGGTACTGGGAGGGTTTCTCTACTCCTATCTGCTGCTCGGTATCGATTACCACCACTACTGGACCAACTCGCGCGCCTACGTAGGTGGCTTCGATCTTGGCATGGGGCTTTTTAAGAGTTTCTTTTTTGGCGCCGCGATCGCGATTGTCAGCTGCCACCGTGGCTTCCACTGCTCTCCAGGTGCCGAGGGTGTGGGGCGGGCCGCCACGAATGCGTTCGTTCACTCGTTTGTGCTCATCCTCGTGCTCGACCTCTTCCTGGGCATTTTCCTCGACGACGTTCACGACATCATCCGTCCGGAGGGAGCGAGGCGCCTGCTGTGATGCTCGCCACCGCCGACACCGCTGCTTCAACTGACCCTCGATTCCAAGGCCCGCTTTTGGAAATCGACCGGCTCGGTGTGCAGTTCGGACGTCAGCAGGTGCTACGCGACATTTCGGTGTCGGTTGCGGCGGGCGAGACCCTCGTGGTGCTTGGTGAGAGTGGCTGCGGCAAGACCGTGCTCTTGAAGAACATGATCGGCCTCGTGCGGCCTACGAAGGGAGAAGTGCGGTTTGAAGGCAAGTCGCTTGCCAGGATGAATGGCCGAGAACTCGCTCACCTCCGCACACGCTACGGGTTCGTGTTTCAGCAGGCCGCCCTCTTCGACAGCCTCACGATCTTCGACAACATCGCCTTCCCTCTCCGCGAACACACCCGCATCAGTCGCGACCAGATTGCTGAGATCGTGCTCTCCCTGTTGGCTGAAGTGGGTCTTCCTGAATCGGTCGGCCTCAAGAAACCGGCTGAACTCTCCGGTGGCATGCGGAAGCGAGCCGGCCTTGCCCGAGCCTTAGCGCTCGATCCGCAGTTAATCCTCTATGACGAACCGACCACCGGTCTCGACCCAATCATGAGCGACGTGGTCAACGAACTCATTCTCAAAGTCCGCTCGCGCCCAGAGGTGACGAGCGTGGTCGTGACGCACGATATGCAGACAGCCCGCAAGGTGGCTGATCGCATCATCATGCTCTACCCCCTGCAGCGGCTCTCAGCAGACGAACCACAGATTGTGTTTACCGGCACACCAGCAGACCTGGATCGCAGCAGCGACCCTCGCGTGCGGCAGTTTGTTGAAGGCCGGGCCGGCGCTCGCCTAATGGAAATGCAAGACGAGCGATCGAGCGGTCTCAAGAGAACCGTGAAGGAGACGCACGAGCCATGAATGAACGTGTGATGCAGTTTCGCGTGGGGGTGATGGTACTGGCGACCGCCATCATCGCCGGCATCCTCATCGTGCTCTTTGGCGACCTGCCGTCTCTCGTGCAGGCGACCTACCCGCTGCAGATGAAGTTCGACAACGCGAGGGGTGTTGCCGAAGGTACCCCCGTGCTGAAGAACGGCATCCTTGTGGGACGCGTCGCGAGCGTGTCTCTCGACGAACTTGGGGGCGTGAACGTGATCGCCGCGATCGACTCCTACGTGCCGATCTATCGCGACGAGCAACCTCGCATCAAAGCCACGCTCCTTGGTGATGCCGAGATCTCTTTGGTGCCAGGGAAAATCGTGCCTCCGCGCGTGCAACTCGCTCCCGACGAAACCCTCTCAGGAGCCGTCAGCCGCGATCCGTTCGAAGTCTTCTCCGACCTCGAACCGAAGCTCGGAGCCGCCCTCGACTCACTCGTGAGTGCCAGTTCAACCGTCAGCAGACTCGCCGACGACATTGACCGGATCATGGTCGACGACGGCAAGCGGATCGGTGACATGATGGATAAAACCGAGAGCGCGCTCGATGGCTTCTCCATCGCCATGTCCAACGTCAACGACATCATGGGGGATGCCGAAGCGAGGCAGAACTTGAAGAACTCAATCAACGCACTTCCAAGCGTGCTCGATGATCTTCGCAGCACCGTCTCTGGCATCAGCTCCACCATCGACTCTGCTGACCGAAACCTTCGCAATCTGGAAGGTCTCACCAAGCCACTTGGCGACCAAGGTGAGGCGATGGTTTCTCGTCTCAATGGAACAATTGGTCGCCTCGACGAAGTGCTGATGCAGGTCGCTGGCTTTGCGAAGGCGCTCAACGATTCCGACGGCACGCTGGGTCGGCTCGTCAGAGACCCGGGTGTGTATGAAGACCTCTCTGTGGCCGCCACAAACGTGAAACGCCTGACGCAAGAACTCAGGCCCATCGTCAACGACGTCCGCGTGTTCACCGACAAGATCGCCCGGCATCCCGAACAGCTGGGTGTTCGCGGCGCGCTCGACCGCGGCATGGGCGTGAAGTAAGGCCGCGTGCTGCCCCCAGCAGCAGCCTTTCGTAGCATGCCTCGCCAATCTGCCCCTTTGCGGGAGGGCCTCGTGGCAGTGGGGAAACGGGCAGCCCTGTGGCTGCCGTTCGCTACGCTTCTCGCCCAGACCCTGGTCGCCACGGTCATCACGATTTTGATCCTCCGCTGGCAGGAGCGAGTGGCTCTCGGTCGCAATCGCCCGATGAAATAATCGCAACTGAGGTACAACACCACAGCTGCTGGACTGCCCGTACTTGAACGTTCCGGGCTACACTCCCTGCCATGCGAAACGACGTGAACATCGCCTCCGATTACCGAAGCTGCCAAACGTGTCGGTTGCCAGTGTCGCTCCGAGGGTTACTCGCAGTGGCCCTGGTGGCGACGCCATTCATCTGCTGCGGATGCCAGACGCAGTCCAAGCCAACATCGCCAACCGAGGTGGTTGCAGAACCAGCCGCCGAGGTGACGGTCACCACACCGCGGACTGCGGAGATTCCGGAATACTTGGAAGTCACCGGACGAATCGACGCCGAACGAGTGGTCGACATCCGCAGCCGAGTCACGGGCTACCTGACCAAGGTGGCCTTCCAAGACGGGCAGTTTGTGGCAGCAGGTGATCCGCTGTATGAGATCGATGATCGCCCCTCTCAGACACAGCTCGCCGAGGCTGCCGGCGCAATCGAAAAACTCCTCGGCGAGCAACAGTTCTTACAGGTGCAGGTGGAGCGATACGAAAAACTGGTTGGCAAAGGAGCCGCCGCGCAGCAAGATTTCGACAGTTATAAGGCGAAGCTGGTGGAAAATGCCGGGGCCTTGGCGGCAGCCCGGGCTCAGCACCAAGCTGCCAAACTCAACGTAGAGTTCTGTTCGATTGCGGCACCGATTGCGGGTCAGATTGGCCGAACACAGCTGCAGGTGGGAAACCTGATCAACCAAGACTCCACCACACTCACAACGATCATGTCGGTTGACCCGATCTTTGTGTACTTCAATGTGGACGAGCCGACATTTCTTCGCCTGATGAACAACGCTCGTGAATCCGGCCGTGGACTGGGTGTCGGTGAGCAGGAAACGATGGTGGAAGTGGGGCTGGTTGATGATACTGACCGCACCTATCCGCACCGCAGCCGAGTAGACTTCCTCAACAACCAGGTGGATACCAAGACCGCGACCATTTCCATGCGTGGCCGGCTCGACAATCCTTACTCGGCTGATCCAGCATCCCCCCGGCCTCCCCTGTTTCGCCCGGGCATGTTCGCCCGCGTCAGGCTGCCACTCGGCGATGCCGAAGAGCGGCTGTTTGTTCCAGAGATGGCTGTTGGGAGCAACCAAGACCGCAAGATTCTCTGGATCGTCGACAACAACGACGTGGTCTCAGCTCGTGAGGTCATCGTTGGGCAAAAGCTCGGTAGCTGGATCGCCGTCAAAGAAAGCGACGCCTCGCAGCCCATCACCAGTTCCGACCGTATCGTCGTCCGCGGACTGCAGCGTTGTCGAGAAGGTAAGCCCGTCGCGCCGAGTGCAGCGGATGAATCCATGCTCGATGTGGAAAGCTTCTTCGTTCCATCGCCAGCCGAGATCTCAGCAGAAGTGCCACCAGCGGAGAAGCCCGCTCCACCTCCCCAGCAAGCCACAGAAAAACGAGAGCCCGAAGCGTTGGCTCCCGAACCACCAGACCCCATCGCACCAGAGCCCTCGGTCCCCGACCCGATCGCACCAGAGCCAACGGCCCCAGAACCAGCAATCGCCCCAGCACCACCAGCTTTGGAGACGCTGCCGGCGCCCGGCGGTGATCCACCGCCGTGATCTCACGCTATTTCATTCAGCGGCCGATCTTCGCCTCGGTGATCTCGATCGCGATCACTCTCGCTGGGGGTGTAAGTCTCCTCTCTCTGCCGATCGCGCTCTTTCCGCCGGTGGCCCCGCCAATTGTGCAGGTGACCTGCGCTTACCCTGGTGCCAACGCGGCAGTCGTCACCGACACTCTTGCAGCTCCGATCGAACAGCAGGTCAATGGCGTCGACAATCTGCTCTACATGCAGTCGCAGGCAACCAACGACGGCATCTATGTGCTGCAGCTCACCTTCGAAGTGGGCGCCGATGCCAATCTTGCACTCGTGCAGACTCAGAATCGCGTCCAGCTGGCGATGCCGCTCTTGCCGGAAGTCGTGCAGATTCAGGGGGTCAGCGTCAAGAAGCGTTCGCCCGACATCCTGATGACGGTCGATCTGTTTTCGCCAGACGGGCGATACGACGACCTCTTCATGAGCAACTACGCGACCGTTCATCTCCGTGATGAGCTGCTGCGATGCCCTGGGGTGGGTGACGTTCTCCTGCTCGGTCAGCGCGACTATTCACTGCGAATATGGCTCGATCCAGAGCAGCTCGCCTCGCGAGGACTGACCTCGCAGGATGCCCGAGACGCGATCGCCTCGCAGAACGTGCAAGTGCTCGGTGGCGTCAGCGGTCAGTCACCTTCCGCCGACGACCAACAGCTGCAGCTCGCAGTGGCCGCGACGGGGCTGCTCTCCACACCGGAGGATTTTGGAGCGATCGTGCTGCGAGCCGATCCCTCCGTTCCCGGAACGCCACTGGTGCGGCTGCGGGACGTGGCTCGGATCGAACTCGGTGCGGCCGGCTACGATCAAACGTGCCGTTACAACGGACAGTCGGTGGTGGGCCTGGCGGTCTTTCAACTGCCCGACTCCAACGCGCTGGAAACATCCCGTGCGATCCGCGCAAAAATCGACGAGCTCGCTGAGCGATTCCCGATCGGCCTGGAATACGTCATCGCCTACGACACCACCCCGTTTATTACTGACTCCATTCTGGAGGTGGTAAAAACGCTCCGCGATGCGATTCTGCTGGTGGGCCTTGTCGTGCTGCTCTTTCTGCAGACTTGGCGAGCCACGCTGATTCCGCTGGTGGCGGTGCCGGTGGCCATCGTCGGCACATTCGCTGCCATGGCTGCGATGGGCTTCAGCCTCAACACGCTCTCGTTGTTCGGCCTCGTGCTGGCGATCGGGATCGTGGTCGACGATGCCATCGTGGTCGTGGAAAACGTCGAACGCTGGATCAAAGAGGGCCTCTCGCCGAGAGACGCGGCCGAGAAGGCGATGACTGAAGTCACCGGCCCGGTGATTGGCGTGGCGGCGGTGCTTTCCGCCGTGTTTGTGCCCTGTGCCTTCATCGGCGGGGTGACCGGGCTCTTCTTCAGGCAGTTTGCTCTGACCATCGCGGTCTCGACAATTCTTTCAGCAGTCAACTCGCTGACCCTCAGCCCGGCGCTGGCAGCGATTCTGCTGCGACCCCACGATGCTCCGCCCGATTTCTTCCAGCGTGTGTTGGGATGGGTGTTGGGGCCTGTGTTCTGGGTGTTCAATCGATGCTTCGAACTGCTCAACCGAGGCTATGGCTGGGGCGTGGCGGGCGTGGTACGGCACGGCCGGCTGGTGTTGCTGGCCTACCTGATCCTGGTGGCGTTTACCTGGCAGGTCTTTGCGGTGTATCCCCAGGGCTTCGTCCCGCTGCAAGACCAGGCATATCTCGTCGCCACCGTGGAACTCCCCGATGGAGCCTCCGTACAACGCACCAGTGAGGTGCTCGAACGGGTCGATGCCCTGGCGCACACCGTCCCCGGAATCGCCAACACCTTCACCGTGGCCGGTATGTCACTCGTCTACAACGCCAACGCGCCACACTGGGGGTCGCTGTTTCTCATGCTCGATGAGTATGAAAATCGGCAGACGCCGGAGACCTCACCCTTCGGCATCATCGCCGAGTTGCGGGAACGGTGCCGTCAGGAAATCCTCGATGCCGAAGTGGGCGTCTATCCGCCGCCACCGGTCGCGGGCATGGGAATGGCCGGCGGGTTTAAGTTCTACCTGCAGGATCGTGGCAGCCTTGGGCCCCAGGTGATCCAGGAGACGAGCCAGAAGTTTGTCGCCGACATGAAGGAATGGAAACTTCCCTTTGTCGCTGGCGGCTACCGTGCGGATTCGCCACAGTTTTTCCTCGACATCGACCGCGAGCGGATTCGTGGGCTCGGCATCCCACTCACCGCCATCTTCAATGCACTCAAAATGGATGTTGGCTCGCTGACGGTCAACACGTTCAGCCGCTTCGGTCGAACCTGGCAGGTGAAGCTGATGGCCGACGAACGATTCCGCCGCAACCTTGAAGATCTCCGGGAGCTGAAGGTGGTGGCCCGTGATGGCGGCCTGGTGCCCCTGGCATCGGTGCTTGAGGTTCGTCAGGCGATGGGGCCAGCCATCATGATGCGCTACAACCTCTACCCGGCGGCGCCCATCGTGGGAATCCCCAACCCGTTTGAAGGTGGCTCGAAGCTCATTGACCGTGTTGCCGCTGAGACACGGGAGGAACTTCCAGAAAACTTCTCCTATGAGTGGACCGAAGTTTTTCTCCTGCAGATCGCAGCTGGCAACACGGCTGCTTGGCTGTTGGGTCTCGGTGTGATCCTGGTCTTCCTCGTGCTGGCGGCACTCTACGAGAGTTGGTCGCAGCCGCTGGCGGTGATTCTTGTCGTGCCGTTGTGCCTGCTTGCAGCGGTCGTCGGCCTACTTGTTGCGCGGCTGCCGATCGACATCCTGGCCCAGGTGGGCCTGGTGGTGCTGGTGGGCCTGGCCTGCAAAAACGCGATCCTGATCGTGGAGTTTGCACGACAGTTGCACGCTGAAGGGCACGACGCCCGATCTGCAGCCATTACGGCCAGCCGACTCCGGCTACGGCCAATCCTGATGACTTCACTGGCCTTTATTCTCGGTGTGCTGCCGCTGGTGATCGCCCGAGGTGCGGGTGCTGAACTCCGCTGGTCCCTGGGGGTCACCGTCTTCGCCGGCATGATTGGTGTGACTCTCTTTGGCATCTTCCTGACCCCTGTGTTCTATGAAAAGCTGACGAGCCTCAGCGACCGCTGGTGGTCCCGGGGCTCTGAGGGGAAGGCTGTGCAGCCATGATTGCCGGATTCTTTATTGAGCGGCCGATCTTCGCGTCGGTGATCTCCATCGTGCTCGTGCTCTGTGGCGGAGTGGCTGCCGTCACCCTCCCCACGACCCAGTATCCCGACATCACCCCACCCACGATTGAGGTTTCCACGGTTTATCCAGGAGCAAACGCTGAACTGGTTCGTGACACGATCGCCGCCCCGATTGAGCAACAGGTCAGTGGCGTCGAAAAATCCCTGTCGATGAGCTCGCAGTGCACCAACGACGGTCGCTACAGGCTGACGGTCACCTTCGCGCCGGGGACCGACCTCAACATGGCGCAGGTGCTCACGCAGGTGCGAGTCACGCTGGCCATGCCATCCCTGCCCGACCTCGTGCAGCGGGAAGGGGTCGCGGTGCTGAAGAAATCGCCGGCGGCCATGATGATCGTCAACTTCACTGCCGACAAAGACGATGCTGGCCGCCCGCTCTACGACGAGATCTTTCTCTCCAACTACGCCACCATCCAGATTCGCGACGAGTTGCTGCGAGTTAATGGCGTGGGGGACGTCGACTTTATCGGCCAACGCGACTACAGCATGCGGGTCTGGCTCGACCCGGAAAAGATGGCTGCCGTCGGGCTCTCATCAGGCGACATCCGCACCGCGCTTGAAAACCAGAACTATCAGATCACTGCCGGCAGCGTTGGCCAACAGCCGGCTCCGACGGGTCAAGCCTTCCAGATTCCGCTCTCCGCCGTGGGCCGACTGCAGACGGTCGAAGAGTTTGGCAGCATCATCGTGAAGGAAATGCCCGCCGAAGATGGCGATGTGGCCGCCGTGATTGTGCGGCTGCGGGATGTCGCTCGCATCGAGCTAGGTGCCCAGTTCTACGACCAGATCTGTCGGCTCGACGGCGAGCCGAGCGTGGGCATGAACATCTACCAACTGCCTGGCTCTAACGCGATCGAGGCTGCTGAGGCCGTGCGAGACAAGCTGGCGTCGCTCGGCGAGCGATTCCCCAAAGGTCTGCAGGCACGGGTGGTCTACGACACCACTCCGTTTATTGAAGAGTCGAAGAGTGAGGTGCTTAAAACGCTCCGCGATGCCACGATCCTGGTGGCCTTGGTGGTACTGCTGTTCTTGCAGAACTGGCGTGCCACCCTGATCCCGCTGATCGCGGTGCCGGTGGCGATCGTCGGCACCTTCGCTTTCATGGCCGCCCTCGGCTTTAGCCTCAACAACCTCTCGCTCTTTGGACTTGTGCTGGCGATTGGCATCGTGGTCGACGACGCGATCGTGGTTGTGGAAAACGTGGAGCGATGGATCGAGCGAGGGCTCTCTCCCCGCGAGGCGTCGTTCAAGGCGATGGACGAGGTGACCGGGCCCGTGATCGGCGTGGCGCTGGTGCTCTGCGCGGTGTTCGTGCCTTGCAGCTTCATCACGGGAATCGTGGGCGAGTTCTTTAGGCAGTTCGCCCTCACGATCGCGGTCTCGACCGTGCTCTCGGCGGTCAACTCACTCACCCTCTCGCCGGCGTTGGCCGCGATCCTGCTGCGGCCGCATGGCTCACCTCCCGACCTGATCGATCGCTTCGTGCGGCTCACCTGCGGCTGGATCTTCTGGATCTTCAATGCCACCTTCGCTGCGCTGACACATGCGTATGCCTGGGGCGTACGGGGCTCGCTACGGCTGGCAGCGTTGGTCTTGCTGGCTTACGCAGGCCTGCTGTTTCTGACCTGGACGCTGTTTACCGAAACGCCTGTGGGCTTCATTCCGGAGCAGGACAAGGGCTACCTGATCGCGGATGTCACACTGCCAGAAGGCGCGAGTGTGCAGCGGACGGCCGACGTGATGGCATTACTGGAGCAGAGGGCACTGCAGGAGCCGGGCGTTGCCCATGCGGTTTCCGTGGCAGGCCGGTCGGTCGTGCTGGGAGCCAACTCACCAAACTGGGGCGCGATGTATGTGATGCTCGATGATTTCTCCGAGCGGCGTGGCGAGGAATCTTCATCCGAAGCCATTGCCGCGAGGCTTCGTCGAGACTGGCAGGCCACCGTCGATGAGGCGAAGGTTGAGGTCTTCGGCCCGCCACCCGTCGACGGCCTCGGCACAGTGGCTGGCTTCCGGCTTGCCCTCGAAGACCGCGGCGACTACGGCCCCGCACAGATGGAGCAGGCATCCGCCGCCCTCGTGCAGGCAGCCAAAGAAGACGACCGCCTGACCGGCCTCTTCACCAACTACTCTGCCAGTGCTCCCTGGCTCTTTCTCGACATCGACCGAGAAAAGGCGGCGGCGACCGGCGTGCAGTTGCAGGATCTCTTTGAGACGCTGCAGGTGCAGCTGGGTTCGTACTACGTCAATAACTTCAATCGCTTTGGTCGATCCTGGCAGGTGAACGTGCAGGCCGACGCCAGGCACCGCGGTGACATCCGTCAAGCGATTGAGAGCATCAAGGTGCCCGGGATCCACGGCGAAGCGGTGCCCCTGTCAACGCTCGTGCAGGTCAAGGATCGCGTCGGACCGTCGCTCGTGATGCGCTACAACCTCTACCCAGCAGCAGCCATCTACGGCGAGCCTGCTCAAGGAACCGGTAGCACGTCGGCCCTTGCGATCGTTCAGGAACACTTCGATCGGCTCCAGCAGGAAGCCACCATCCCGCGGCTGTTTGCTGCCGAATGGACAGAGATGGCCTTCATGCAGATTCGCTCCGGCAACACGGCTGCGTTTCTGTTTGTGCTGGGCGTTGTGCTCGTGTTTCTTGTGCTTGCCGCTCTTTATGAGAGCTGGCGGTTGCCGATTGCCGTGATTCTGGTGGTGCCGATGTGCCTGCTGTCTGCGGTTGTTGGCATCCGCGAGGCCGGCATGGAGATCACGATCTTCACTCAGATTGGCTTTGTCGTGCTCGTCGGTTTGGCCTGCAAAAACGCCATCCTGATCGTGGAGTTTGCCCGTCAGCTCACGCATGAAGGAAAGCCGGTGGCAGAAGCCACGGTCGAGGCCTGCCGACTGCGGCTGCGGCCGATTCTGATGACGTCGCTGGCTTTTATCCTCGGCGTGCTGCCGCTGGTCGTGGCCGAAGGTGCTGGAGCGGAGATGCGGCGAACGCTGGGGCTCGCGGTGTTTAGCGGCATGCTCGGGGTCACGCTCTTTGGCATCTTCCTGACACCGGTCTTCTTCTTCACGCTCATGCGACGATCTGGAAAAGTGAACTTAGACACGTCCGTGCCCGAAGCCTCATAATGCTGTGTGACTATCGCGGCTTAAGCGACCGCAACCACTCCGGCCAGAGACACCACGGATCAAAGCCTGCGGGAGGCTGCTTGCCGATGTAGTCGTCGCACACGCCACCGTCGACTCTCGGCGGAGGTTTGCAGCACTCGCCACTGGCGGCCAGTTCCTCAAGCCGCAGCTGCCAGCCACCGCCCAGAGCCCGGTAGGTCATGATCATGCCCCTCGCAACACCGCCAAGATCGTCGTTCAGTTTGACCTGCTCTGAGACGAGCGTCTGCTGCACCACAAACACTCGGTTGTAGTCGCTGGCCCCTTCCTTGTATTGAATCTCGACGAGCTCTGCGGAGCGGCTGGCTGCGTCGACAGCCTCTTGCTGCTTTTCGGCTCCCAGACGTGCTTGGATCATCGTCACGATGCCGTCTTCAGCTTCGCAGCCTGCCCGCAAGACGGTTTCCTTGTAGGCGGCAAGCAGCCCCTGAAACTTTGCATCCTGCTGGCGGATGTTGTTGAGCAGCCGACCATAGTTGAGAATTTTCCAGTCGACGATTGGGGCCACAAAGCCATACATCGAATCTGATTCAAACAGCTGCCCTATCTCGTTGGCATAGACACCGATATAGCCGTTGATCGACAGCGCGGGATACAGCTGAGCCTCTGCGACACCGATCTGCGCCGATTGAGCGGCGAGCAACCGCTCCGCCTGTCGCACATCGGGCCGCCGCCTGATCAGGTCCGCTGGGATGCCGATGGCAATTGACACCGGTACCTCTGGAATCTTCCCGTCACCAAGTTGCTGAGCGAGATCTTCCGGTGGCATGCCTAAGAGCAGGCAGAGCGCATTGGCGGCCTGCCTTTGGTTTCGCATGTAGACGGGAATCAGGCCTTGCGTTCTCGCCAGGTTGAGCCGTGCCTGCGAGACGTCGAGTTCGCTCGTGACACCGCCCTCAAACCGCTCTGTCACGACCTTCAGGGAGTCGCTTTGCAGCTCCGCCAGTCGCTGCAGATCAGCCACCTGCTTGCAGGCGACCCGATACTCGACATACAGAGCCGCCACATCAGCAACAAGCGTGACGAGCACTCCGTCGTATTCTTCAACACTCGCCTGATA
>JBMTLP010000036.1:0-13642 GCA_049433245.1 Pirellulales bacterium | reverse complement strand
CAGGGTAAAACGACTCGTACGGGTGGGGCAGGAGGATGTCACGTTGGCTGATGGAGCGAAACAAATCTTCGCCGCGCCTCCGCAAGCCCCGCGGTGCTGCGGGCGTGAAGGGTCGATCCCTCAGTTCCTCGTAGCCAGGAAGTTTGTGGAGTTCCCACAAGGCAGTGAGATCGAGCGGACCAGGGATGCGGTAGACCTCGCTGTAGGCATCCCCCGCATGCAGTTCCTCATCGTCGATGATCGCTTGCTCAACCTGCGGGTCTGCCGCGTCCGCAATCTCCAGCCGCACAGCCTGACCGCGGGCCCTCGCCTTCAACCTCGCCTCAATCAGCTTGAGCATGTCGTCCGACTCCTGCTCGAGCAGCTCAAGGTCGCTGTCACGAGTGACTCGGAACGTGGTCCAGGTGAGCACATCAAAGCCACCAAACAGCACCGGCAGGCGAGCCGCAACCAACTCTTCAAGCAGCACAAACGCGCGCTGCGGTGCTCGCTTCTCGCCCACAGGAACAAACCGCGGCAGCACTTGAGGCACCTGCACCACCGCAAACATACGTTTCGGACCGAGCCCCTCACGGTGCTCGAGCATCGCCCCGATGTAGAGTCCACGATTGTGGTACCGCGGCGACGGGTGGGCCGGGTCAATCGCCATCGGGGTAAGAATCGGCAACGCCCGCTGGTGAAAGAAGGTGTCGAGTTCGGCGCGCCCGTCTTCATCGACCGCGGCGTAGGGCAGCACATCGATGCCCTTCTCCGCGAGCGTCGTCCGCAGCAGGCTCTGCAGGCACGCATACTGCCGCGCCACAAGTTCCTGCGTGCGAGCCGCCACCTTCACGAGCTGCTCCAAAGGCCGCACCCCATCTGGGGTGAAGTCTTGCGGTGCACTTTCGCCGAAGGCCTGCTCTCGCAACCCCGCAACCCGCACCATGAAGAACTCGTCGAGGTTGGAACTGAAGATCGCGAGAAACTTCAGCCGTTCCAGGAGAGGGTTCTCCCCATTCTCCGCCTCTTCAAGCACGCGGAGATTGAACTCCAGCCAACTCAGCTCACGGTTGATGAACGAATCGGGGCCGAACTCCCGCGTGGATGTATCCGCCGCCCCTGCTTCCATTGTGCCTCACCTTCGAGCCGATTCGATTCACTGCGAGCCGCTACAGTTTATCTGGCACCTTTTCGAGAAACAGGCAAGCCGAATGCCCTCACACATTCTTCAAAGCGGAGACCTTCCCGCCGGATTTGAAAACTGGCTGGCAGCGATTCCCACAGACCGCGACAGCATCGGGTGGCAGGCATCCGCTGCATGCCTGCTGGAATCCGCAGTCTTCAAACCGGGAAATGTGCATCCTGGCGCTGATTTTCTCGATCTGGCCCACGAGGACTTTGTGAACGCGGCCCTGGCCATCGCCCTGCCATTCAACATGTGGCTTGCCCCCGCTTCGCAGGGCGACCCAGCCCGGCGGTTTCAACTCGGCCAGGGGATATTGGCGGCGGTCGAGGCTTCCATCGAGGTCACACAAACCAATGCCAACCTCGGCATGGTGTTGGCAATCGCCCCGCTCGCCGCCTCGTCGCTGCCCGTCGAACGGGAGGTGGGAGCGGTACTGACTTCCCTTAAACCAGCGGATGCAGCCGCCATCTGGCAGGCAATCCGCACGGCACAGCCCGGCGGGCTTGGCCGAGTCGACGAGCACGACCTCGCCGGCCCGCCCCCAGAGAACATCCTCGACGCGATGCGGCTGGCGGCCGATCGTGATGCCATCGCACGCCTCTGGGCCGAAGACTACGCCCCGCTCTTCGCTTCCGCCTCGTCACCCCACAGCCTGGGCATGGTGCCGCTGCTCGAACAGGCGCTGACCCAAGGCATGGGTATAGCCGCTGCGATTCAACTCGCTTTTTTGCAGCATCTCGCCCACCATCTCGATAGCCTTATCGTCCGTCGGCATGGCCACACGATCGCGGAGCAGGTCTCCAAACTGGCCGCAGAGATCGTGGCCCAGCCCCTGGCCGAGCAGGCCCCGCTCGTCAAGAATCTGGACGAGGTCCTCCGGGCAGGCCGCTGGAGCAACGGGTGCTGGCGGCCGATCAACCCGGGCACCACCGCCGACCTGGTGGCAGCAGCCCTGTTTGTGCTGCTGCGACGGGGCTGGACGTTGCCAACGACCTGACCATCACCGCACTCGGGCTCGATTCCTTACCAACCGTCACCCAAGGATTCTGCATGTCGTCCGCGTCCAACGCCCGCTACTCCGTTTGCCTCCGCAAGGCCGTGCATGTGTTTTCTGCCGGCCACTTCATCACTCTGACTGACACGCTCTGCGAACCCGTTCACGGCCACAACTGGACGGTGGCTGTTGATGTCGATGGGCCTCTGGATGCCCATGGCATGGTGGTGGACTTCATCGCGCTCCGCGACATGCTCAGCGATGTCTTGAGGGCACTCGACCATCACATGCTGCTCCCCACGAGCAACCGGCTCCTGCAGATCCACCGAGCCATCGGCACAGGGGGCCACGAAGAAATCGAAATTCGCTTTGAAAACCGACGCTGGGTGTTTCCAGCCGACGAGTGCACGCTCCTGCCCATGGTCAACACCACGGCCGAGCTGCTCGCCGAATGGATCGGGCAGCAACTCTCCCAAAGGCTTGCAGCTGTAGGGAAACCACTCGCCGGCGGACTGCGTGTAGAAGTCGACGAGTGCCTGGGGCAGTCGGGCGTGTGGATGTCGTCATGAGCACGCAGCCACGGCCAACCGTGCTGCGGCTTCTAAGGACAACGCCAACGAACGCCCTTCGACCTGAATCATCATCAGGCCGACGCCGTGAGGGTTGGCTTCGACAGCGCCTGCTGCACCGAGGGTGAGCCCCATTTCGGTGAGCGAGCGAAGAAACTCAGGCGACTGATCGAGCACCCGCGCGAGCACGAAGCCGTCTCCGTTGGCACAGTCCGCCAGCGACCTGGTGGGTGGTTCTTCGCGAAGTTGGCCATCGGTGCGAGGGATCGGGTCGCCATGCGGGTCGACATCAGGCCGATCGAGGAAGGCGTCGATCCGCTCGACGAGGAGGTCGCTGACTGCATGCTCCATGTGCTCAGCCTCCTCGTGCACCTCATCCCAACTCATGCCAAGCGTCCGCATGAGAAACAGTTCGATCAGGCGATGACGGCGGACTATCCGCAGCGCAAGGGCTTCCCCCGCTGGCAATAACTCCACGCCCTCGTAGGGACGGTATGCCGCCAGCTGAGCAGCATCGAGGGTCTTGAGCATGCTGGTGACCGTGCCCGGGGCCACGCCGAGGGCCGCCGCCAACTGCCCCGTGGTCGCCGCTCGTCCCTCCTGCTCACTGATGATCTGGTAGATCGTCTTCAGGTAGTTCTCGACGGTCAGACTCGCCATGTGCAGCCTCTGAGAGGGAAATGTGGGGGGGAAATCCGAGTCGACCAACACCTGCCTCAGCAGCCAAAGATGCTCCCTGCCTGAGCCGGCAAATCTCTCAAGGATTGCCGACACGAGCCCCACGCGCCATGATTGCCAAGTTCCCAAGCGGCGGGAAAGCAAGTATGCCACCCCAGCGTCGAGCATCCCATCGCGGATCGCGGCCCACCTCCCCCGACATCAGAAGCGCAGGCTCCATGAGCGACGTCTCCACCCACGAGCTGAACGCCACAGCGATCGCCGTTTTGCAGGCAGCACTGACGAGCGGTGAAGACCTCGGCATCGCCACCACAACCATCGCCGGAGCAACGGTGATCGACTGCGGAGTTGATGCACCCGGTAGTGACGCGGCCGGCCTCCTGATGGCGCGGATTGCTATGGCCGGGTTAGGAGAGGTCACCCTGGAACCGGTGGAAAGCGTCCGACTTTTCCCCAAACCGTGCGGTGATCAGCACAGCGATGACAGTGACGTCTGGAAACGCCCGGTGGTGTCGGTGACCAGCCGGGCCCCCGTCGCAGCCTGCTTGGCCAGCCAGTACGCCGGCTGGAAAGTGAGCGTGGATGGATATTTCGCCATGGCGAGCGGCCCGATTCGGGCAGCCATCGGCAAGGAAGAACTCTTCGAACACATCGGTCTTCGCGAGCGACCACAGGCCGTGATCGGTTTGCTGGAAGCGCCCGCCCTCCCGACAGCAGCGGTGATTCACTCCCTGGCCGAAGCCGCTGGCGTGCCACCCGAACAGATGACGCTCCTCGTCGCACCGACCGCCTCCCCAGCGGGCACGCTGCAGGTGGTCGCGCGATCGCTCGAAACCGCGCTGCACAAGCTCGAGACCCTGGGCTTCGATCTCGCACTCGTCACCGCCGGACGTGGGCGAGCCCCGCTCCCGCCCGTCCCTGACGACGACCTGACGGCGATTGGCCGCACAAACGACGCCATCCTCTACGGCAGCCATGTGATACTCGAGCTCACAGCCGACGAGCCACTCCTTGATGCGGTTGGTGCGGCCATGACGAGTTCCTCATCGCCAGACCATGGCAAGTCGTTTGCGTCGCTGTTTGAAGAGGCGGGGGGAGACTTTTACGCAATCGATCCCGTGATTTTCGCTCCCGCTGTCGTGGACCTGTTCAACGCAGCCACCGGCGACTGCCTGCGATTTGGCCAGATCGAAGTGGACATCGTCCGCAAGTCTTTTGGCCTGGAAACGGGCGAGGCATGAGCGATGGCCGAGCATGCCCTGCACATTGGGCTGATCGGTGACGCAAGTGGCTATCATCTTCGAGACTTGGCGAGGGCAGGCAGAGACGGTGGCCATCAGGTGTCGATCATCCCCTGGACGGCCCTCGGCTCAGCCATCCAGGGAGAACACGAACAACTGCACCCCCTCGCCTGCGGTCACTGCGACGCCCTGATCATCCGGGGCATGCCGCGAGGCGGGCTCGAGGAGGTGGTCTTTCGCATGAATGCCGTGGCCCGCCTCGAGGCAGCAGGGACCACGGTCATCAACCCACCGCGCAGCCTCGAGATCGCGATCGACAAGTATCTCACCACCGCACGACTCGTCGATGCTCGTCTGCCCGTGCCGCGGACTGCGGTGGCGCAGGAAGCGGATGCGATTCGAGCCCAGTGGACCGCTCTCGGCGGCGACGTGGTGCTGAAACCACTGTTTGGGTCGTGCGGACGTGGTCTCGAACGGCTCGCTTCCGCAGCCGAGCTTGAGACCTTCCTCGACCGACGAAGGCCAGACAGCCCGGCCTACCTGCAAGAGTTTCTCCCGCACCCCGAGGGGGACATTCGGGTGCTCCTCGTGGGGAAGCGGGCGTTTGCCATCCGCCGCCGCAGCCAGGATTGGCGGACCAACGTGTCGCTCGGGGCGATCGCCGAGCCTCTCGAGCCCACGGCAGAAATGCTCGAGCTTGCCCGTCGAGCTGCCGCTGCCGTCGGCTCCGTGCTAGCAGGCGTCGACCTCCTTCCCACCGCGGATGGTCGCTTGGTCGTGTTGGAAGTAAACGCAGTACCGGGCTGGAAGGGGGTGTCCGCAACTTGCGGCGTCGACATCGCAGCCGAAGTGATCGCCCTCACGGAGGCGGCTGTCTCCCGGTCGTCTCGGCCCAGCCCCGCTCAAAATCCCTGAAACTGCCTTTCCCAGCCACGAGACACCTGGGAAATGAGACTCGCGGCGACTGCCGCGCAATTAGGCACGACCCCGCAAGCCCGCTAATAAGGCAGGCCTGCACAAACTCCAGGCACGAACCTCTCGCCTGTCGCAAGTCCTTTGCTTGCAAGCACTTGCTGCATGCACTTGCCTGCATGCGAATGATTGGTGCGTTCGGCCGGGGGCGATTTGCCTTCGCCGGCGATCAGCCTTGGAGTTGTTGTGCATGAAGACGACCGTCGCCTCCCCTGTCCGCACCAGCCGCCAACCTGCAAGCCCCGGCCACGCCAGCCCGCTGCCGCCACCGGCGTCGCTCGACCGCTCCCCTCGCAGGGCCGCCCGGGCGGTGCTCCAGGTCGCTGAGGATCTTCACGCGATGGAGCCGGATTGGGTGGTCTTCTTCAGCGAAATGCTCGGCGTCGACGGGCACGTCCGTCGGGCGTTCCCAGCAGCCGACGCGTTGGCCGCCTTCGAATGCACACCCGAGTACGCCAGGATTCGCGAAATGCTGGACGACCTGCGGTCTCGGCAGGCCGAATCTCCCAAACGAGAAACGCGGCGGGTGGTGACAGTGCGGATGCCCCGCTCACTTCACGAAACACTCAAGGCCGAAGCACGCCAACTCCACATGAGCATCAACGAACTCTGCATCTCGAAACTGATTCGCATCCTCGATGAAAAGGATCGAGAACGAGACGCCGGGGACCTCGATGACACCCCTCTGGAAGACATGGACCCCCTCGAAGATGACGGTGCGCGGGGCGGAGCGGGCCTTTAAGCCGGGTTCTGTCACTTTCGCCTGCCGAAGCAGACGGAAGCAGGCGACCATTTCTCTCGAGCGACGGTTACCCGCCGCCTCTTGCAGCCGACCCGGGAGTGGGAACTGGACGGGCCGCCCAGTGCCGGCCTTGCGACCGAACTCCTCCCTGCTTGGCCTTGCTCCCAGTGGGGTTTACCGAGCCAGACCGGTCACCCGGCCTGCTGGTGAGCTCTTACCTCACCGTTTCACCCTTACCGCCGGGAAATCCCGACGGCGGTTTGCTTTCTGTTGCACTTTCCCTGACCTCACGGCCGGTGGGCGTTACCCACCACCGTGCCCAGTGGAGCCCGGCCTTTCCTCCGCCAGTCGGCACACGCGTCCTCCCCCGAGAACTCGCCAACCCTGACGGCGGTCACCCAGCCCACTCCGCCTCGCGCATCGCCCTTCATCGTAACGATCGTAACGGGAGAGAATGGCCTGGGATGGTGAAAAAAACAACCGTTTCCTGGCTCCTACTGCGACGTGGTGATAGATTTTTTAGTCGGCATGGCACCAAAAACAACGGCCACCCCGCGGGAAGGATCTCGGTGGGCAGCAGCAGTCGAGCCACGGCCTCTCTCACCACCAGATGAACACCAGGATGCCTACGGAGACCATGATGCTTGGTGAGTTGATGCCTGTCGGCGGCGGAGATCCGATTCCGCTGCTGAAACCACATCTCGTTATCGGACGCAGGGAAAGCTGCGACATCGTGCTCCGGTTTCCCAACGTTTCCGGCTCCCACTGCGAGCTGGTGATGGAAGGTGGCTACTGGACCATCCGTGACCTGGGCAGCAGCAACGGCACGAAGGTCAATGGGACGCGTGTGAGTGAGCAGCGTCTGGACCCGGGTGATGTGCTGACTGTGGCCAAGCATCAGTTCGAGATCGTGTTCGAGCCGGCCAAACTCGGTGCGAAGGCCCTGCCCGAGAGCGTGGAAGCCATCAACGACCTGTTTAGCCGCCCCCTCCTTGAGTCGGCCGGCCTCGTGGCTCGTCGCGGTGCAGAGCCGCCAACCCGACGAAGCCGTCCGCGGTAAGCGGACCAAATCTGGTGGGAAAACCCCGCAAACTTCGCGTCGAGTTTCGCAAGAATCGCTCCGGCAGGCAGCGGCGAAGGGACTTCACCGACGCAGCCACGCCCGACGGCGAGCACCCGGATGAGCTCACCGCGGGCGAACGCTTGACGGGCAAAGGCGCCCTCACTCGCCACCGCACGGTGATCGCCGACGAAGTGGCAGCAGAGAACGCGGATGGCCTCGGGGTTCGGCCAACGCTTGAGGCTGCCTGGCGAGGCCGTGTGCTCGAGGTGCATGGCCTGTCGAGTTTCGTCCTCGCACCCGACGGCCGCACCGTTCGCTGCGTGACGCGGCGACTTTTGAAAACGCTGGCCACCGACCAGCGGCATGTGGTGGCGGCCGGTGACTGGGTGCACGTCTCAGGGGATACACACGAGGGGGTGATCCTCGACGTGGAACCGCGGAAGACGTCCCTCTCGCGGACAAGCCGTGGCAAGCGGCATGTCATCGTGGCGAATGTCGATCAGGTGGTGATCGTGGCCACGGCCGCCGAGCCTCGCATCAAGCCGGGGCTGATCGACCGCCTGCTCGTGGCTGCCGAAGCCAACGGCATCGCCCCGATCATCTGCATCAACAAGGTCGATCTCGTCGATCCCGCCTCCCTGGTTCCGCTTGCCGGGGTCTACGCGAGGATGGGTTACAAGGTCATCCTCTGCTCCACCGTCAACAGGATGGGGCTCGCTCGCCTGCTGGCAGAACTCCAAGGCCGCGTAACCGCCGTTGTCGGGCAAAGTGGTGTGGGGAAGAGTTCGCTGCTCAACTGCATCGACCCGGAACTGCAGCTGCGCACGGCCGCGGTGAGCAGTGACAACCAAAAAGGGAAACACACCACCACGACGGCCCGGCTGATCGCGCTGGGCGGGGATGCTGCCGCTGGCCACGTGGTCGACACACCTGGAATCCGGCAGTTTCAACTGTGGGAGTTTGTGCCGGCCGAGGTGTCCGCCGCCTTTCGAGACCTGCGACCCTTCGCCAACTTCTGCCGCTATCCCGACTGCACACACACGCACGAAAGCGACTGCGGCGTGAAGAACGCGGTCGCAGATGGGCTGCTCGACACGCGGCGGTGGGAAAGTTGCACCGAACTCGCCGCGGGCTCTGGCGAAACGCTGATCGGCGACTGACACCGAAGATCGCTTGCCGGCGAGTCCTCTGCACAGGCAGCATCGCGGTATACTCCAGCCTCGGAGTATTTCGGACTCCGCAGGTGGTCGTGGATCTGGCTGGAAAAGCCGTCGGCCTGGACGAGAGGGAACGTGAAGGATCGCACACGCACCAACAGCGTCGACAGCGAGCGAGCCGTGCTCGCCGGCCTGCTCGATCGCGACGCCGCAGAGATCGAACACCCACTCCAAGAGTTGGCCGGCCTCGCGGAAACGGCTGGAGCCCATGTGCTTGCCGAAATCACGCAGCGGCGTGAAACCCCCGACCAGACCACCTACCTCGGCCGCGGCAAGGTGGCCGAACTGAAGATGCTCGTGGAGCAGCACGACGCAGATGTCGTGATCTTCGACAACGACCTCTCGCCAGCCCAGACCCGCAATCTCGAGAAAGCCTCGGGCGTGAAGGTCCTCGATCGATCCGAACTGATCCTCGACATCTTCGCCGCGCGGGCCCGCACTCACGAGGCACGGCTCGCCGTCGAACTTGCGCAACTGGAGTATTCGCTCCCACGGCTGAAGCGAATGTGGACCCATCTCTCCCGGCTGAAGATGGGAATCGGCATGCGTGGCCCAGGTGAGAAGCAGTTGGAAGTAGACCGCCGCCTCGTCGAGAAGCGGATTCACGACCTGCGGCAGGAACTGGCCGTGATCCATGCTCGCCGTGAACGGCAGGTGGCCGCCCGCCACGACCGTCGCACGGTCTCGCTGGTGGGCTACACCAACGCGGGCAAAAGCACGTTGCTCAACCGACTGACCGGCTCCGACGAACTAGCCGAAGACAAACTCTTTGCCACCCTCGACACCCGCACCCGCCGTTGGAAACTCCCGGGCTGGGGGCCGGTGCTCCTCTCCGACACCGTCGGCTTCATTCGCAACCTTCCTCACCGCCTGATCGCAAGTTTCAAGGCCACCCTCGAAGAAACGCGGCAGGCAGATCTGCTACTGCATGTCGCAGACGCCTCCAGCAGCGAAGTCGATCGCCAGATCGCAGCGGTACGAAGCGTGCTCGCGGATCTCGGCGTGGAAGACACCGACGCGTTGCTCGTGCTCAACAAGTGCGACGCCATCGCCGAGCCAATTGTGCTGGAGCGACTGCTCGATCGCTATCCACATGCGGTCACGATTTCTGCCCGATCCGGGGAAGGCATCGAGCGATTGCGGGAATCAGCCAGCGAAGCACTGGCTCGACGGTTTCAGGACATCGACGTCGAACTCTCACCGGCCAATGGTCGCCTACTCGCCTGGCTCGACGCCAACGGTGAGGTGCTCTCACGACGGTTTGACGACGATCGGGTGACAGTACACTGCCGCATCCCGGGCTCGCTGATCGGCCGCATCAGTCCAGCCGAGGCCACCATCCGCCCGCACGGCGAGGAGCCGGCCGATGAGGCGGTCACGACTCCCGATATGGCGGCAGGCTAGCAATGCGACGCTTCCTACGCTGGCCCCGTCGCCGGCTTTCTGGCATGCGAGCGGTAGTGACGGGGGCGTCGTCCGGCTTGGGGCGTGCGCTGGCATGGCAACTCGCTGAGCGGGGCGTCCACGTTCTAGCCACCGCCCGACGAGCCGATCGACTCGCTTCCCTTGAGCAGGAGTGGAACGCGGCAGCGCCGCGTCGCGGCAGTCTCCAGTGCCTTGCTGGCGATCAGACCGAGGCCACCTTCCGCAGTACGCTGCTGGAGACCGCCGTACACCGCTTTGACGGGCTCGACCTGCTCGTGCTGGCAGCAGGCAGCGGAGCCGTCGGCCGATTTGATGCCTCATCGCCTGAAACACTACGACACGTGATGGAGATCGACTTCTTCGCGCCGGCCGAACTCGCCCGCCTGTGCCTACCTGCCCTCCGCATCGGGCAGGATCCGGCGATCGTCTTCGTGGGCTCCATTATCGGTCGCCACCCGCTGCCGCTGCACCTTGACTACGCCGCTGCCAAGTCGGCACTGGGGGCGATGGCAGGGAGCCTGCGGATGGAAGTGGCGGCGGAGGAAATCGACGTGATGCTGGCCACCCTCGGCCCCATCGCCTCAGAGTTCTGGGAAAACCTGATCGACGGGGATCGGGCGGCCTGGTCGCGCGGTCGCGCGATGCCCGCCAAGCGGGCTGCCCACCGCATCCTGCGGGGGCTGACCTGCCGCCGCAGGGAGGTTGTTCCTGGCTTGCAAGCGAAGGGATATGTGCTGGCCTCGCGGTTTTTCCCTCGCCTCTTCGATCGCTGCGTGATGCGGCGAGCCGGACTCAGGAGACCGTTCGTCCGATTTCGAGCATCTCTTCCGCATCGAGACAGGCCGAATTCGACGTGAAGATCTGCCGCACCGCCTCGCGATGAATCTTCATCTTCACTCCACCCACACCGAGCGCTCCGTAGGCCACGGCTGACATCTCAGCCCCGCGTTCGTCGTCCGAGAGCACACGCCCCGTATCGGCGGCCTGAATCCCTTCGATCCCCTCGGGCGGAACGGCATTGAGGTCCACAAACACGCGAGCACGACCGCAGAGCCGCCGCCCCTCGCTCCCGAGCAGCCGAATCCCGGCGGCACCCGCCGCAACCACGACGTCGGCCTCGCGAAGGAGGTCGCACAGAGGACCGTGCGGGATGGCACAAGCGTCAGTGGTTGCCTCGACCGGCTGCAACTGGGCGCCGCTCACTTCGCTCGCCACTGCCTGGCACACAGCCTCCGCGCGGGAGACGGACCGGCTGGCAACCCCGACAACGCACCCTTGGCGAGCGAGGAGACGGACCACACGTCGACCAACGGGGCCGGATCCGCCAAGCACAACCGCCTTTGAGTTGGCAAGGTTGGCATGCCTCGCCGCCACGACCACCGCAGCAGCGGCGGTTGTATTGGCCCCGGACGGATCCAGCATCACGCCAACCCGCACTGGCCCAAAGAAGGTCTTCTGCACCTGACGAAAGATCGCTTCTGCAGCAGGCACATCTGAGCCACCTACGAAGATCGCCGTCGACGCGAGGTCTTTGCCGCCGCGGGTAAACATCCCACCGTGCACGAGCGGCACAGCCGACTCGGGAGTCACTCCACCGTGCCGCAGCAGCACGTCGACGCCGGCGTCTACCGCCACAATTGCGTCGAACGTGCTTGGCTGCGGATCGGCGTCGAGCTGCAGCAGCACTCGCCGGGTCATCAGCTTAGAAGCCCTTGAAAGGATGGGCCGCGGTGTCCTTGGCCGCGATCATCTCTTCCGCGGTCGGCTTGCCGGTCATCGCATTCTTGATGGCCAAAACCGTGGCTTCGTAGTTGTAGTCGTAGATCTTCTTGTCGTCTTCGGCGAGCCAATGAATGAAGACACCGCAGACGATCACGAGGTTTTCAGCTTCCGCCGCGGGGATCACACCGTCAGCGACGCTGTCGGCCACAGCTTTGGCAACCGCAGCCTGGGCAGGGCCAAACATCTGCACAGCCTGCTTGGCACCCTTGATGGTGACCTTGGTGATCATCACGGTCGCAGGCTTAACCGCCACGTTCGGCGACAGCACAGCCAGCAGGTTGGAGTGGCCTTCACTCTGACGGGCCAGAGCATTGGCGAAAGCCGTGCCAACGGGACCATCTTTGCTCCCGATCAGGAGATCGATATGAGCTATTTCGTTGCCGTCGCCCGCAAGAGCCTCACCGATGAACATCGACATGCGTAACACTCCGTGGATAGGTCATTTCCTCCGCCAACTCTCGACAGAACAGCGAAGACCTGGCGAGGATAGCAGGTCGTCCATCCTGTGAAAACCTTGTGCCGGGACCTTCGGACCGGTGAACGATGCCAGCCGCTCCTCCAGGCCAGCCTTCGCGTGCAGAACTGCTCATCCTTGGCGGTTCCGTTCGTTTTCTGGCGGCGAGTTGTCATCGTGCCGGCTGGTCGGTCCACGCCTGCGACCGTTTCGGTGATGCCGACCTGTTGGCGATCTCCAGCAGCTACCTGCGGCTCCCTGCGAACACCCACGAAGCCCTTCCGCTCGTGGCGGCGATGCCTTTGCTCCCCTTCCTCTTCACAGGCGGCCTTGAGAACGCGCCTTCCCTGCTCAACACACTCGCTCGCACCAGACAAGCGGCTTCGGCAAACGCCGAGGCCGTAGCCGCGGTTCGCGACGTGGCAACCCTTGCCCGCGCCGCGACCGCTGCCGGGCTGACCGTGCCGGAAACCCACAATGTGCCAACGGGCGTCCCAACAGACGGATCATTTCTGGTCAAGCCGCAGGCCTCGGTGGGTGGTCGCGGCATCAGCCCCTGGCACGGCGGACCATGCCCCGCCACACCGTCGCGCTGGCAACGGTTTCATGACGGTACGCCGCACGGCGTGAGCGTACTCCTCACAGACGGGCGACCACCGATCCTGCTGGGGGTCAGTCGCGACGTCAGGCATCGCGATGCCACCGCAGCCCCCGGCCGTGCCTACGCTGGCTCGGTCACCGTGCAGCCAGAGGCGTGGATCGAGCCACTGCTGTCGCTGGCGAGCCTGCTCGCCGCACGTCACGGGCTCCGCGGTGCAGTCGGCATCGACTGCATCGTCGAAGACTCGGGGCGAGCAGTGCTTCTGGAGGTCAACCCGCGACCAACCGCGTCGATGGAACTCATCGAACGAACACAGGGCATCAGCATCGCTGCAGAGCACCTCACAGCGTTTGGCCTCCGCTCCCCTCGCTGCCCTGCAGCGGGCGCTGTCCCGCTCCCGGCGCACTCGGGCAAAGCGATCCTGTTCGCCCATCAGCCGCTTGTTGTTTCCATGGAAACGCATGCTGCAATAACGGCAACCGTGACGGGCTGGCATCACGACGCCGAGCATGCCCCGATCGCCGACATCCCGCAGGCAGGCACCGCGATCGGAACAGGGCATCCGGTCCTCACGGTCTTTGCTGACGGCGACAGCAGCGAAGCGGTCGACGACCTGCTTGCATCACGTCTCGAAGCAATTCGCACTCAGTGCTTCAGCCAGCCATCCGACGAGGCATCGCTTCCTCGGCAGCAGGCGTGAGGAACTGCATCTGATAGGCGTCTTCGGTGCTGTCTTGAT
>JBMTLP010000035.1:0-13742 GCA_049433245.1 Pirellulales bacterium | reverse complement strand
GCACAGAGGGAGGCAGCCCAGCATTGGCAATAAAAAACTGCGACGCCCGGAGCGGCCGTGGCAGAACACCAGTCAAGGATCGCGCGCACGATCCGCGTTAAAGCCGCCGCCCTCGCAGCACCTTCAACTATTGGAACGTGGTAGGTCTTCTGACTTCCGAACGTCACGCAACCAAGCCTTCTCACACGCCCCGCCAGCGCGGGGCATTGCAATGGCATGAAGTTGGTTACGCGGGTCACCGTCCAACTCAAACGAGTCGCGAGGGTGACATTGCTCGGTCACAGCGGCGGGGCCGTCCCGGAATCACACCGGAGTTCCCTGTTTGCGGGTGTCGCGAAGCGTCGCTTCAACCGCCACCAAGTTCCTTCTCTTGATGAGTCTCAGGGGCTGCAGAGGAGGTGTCAAGGTATGCCGCAGGAACGGCTACGGACGGTGGTAACGACTGCGCCAGCGCCGCGGGTGTAGGTGCAGCGACTGGGCAAAAGATGCGAGTGAAAACGTATCGATTGTAGGGGGTCAGTCCGCACATTCCTCCTTGTAGGAACACCCCTCATAGATTGCCCTACACGCAACGTAAGTCGTTGATATGAAAATACTTCGGGCTCACTCAAGCCGCTCTCGATTGGCGGCCGATAGCCCTTGTGTCCCCCGGGGCATCACTGTGCCCGTCGGGCAACCAAGGGGGCGACAGCAACCTGAATATTTCGAGTCACGGAACGGCTCGACAGGCCTGTCGCGGAAGGAGTTCGTGGATCAAGCCTCGGGGTGACCTAGACCTCGCGGAATGGGACTCAAAACCTCGCCTGATCCACAAGCAAAGGAGATGTGGCTCGATGAAGCGTATGTTGTACCTCGGCGTGCTGGCCCTCAGTGCGACCGTTTGTAGCCAGTCGTATGGTTTCGAGCTCCTTGACCGGATGCTCGGCCACAACGGCTGCTGTGATTCTTGTTGTGAGCCAGCCTGTGATGCTGGCAATGGCTGCTGCGAGCCTGGCTGCGATGCCAATGGCTGCTGCGAGCCAGCTTGTGATGCAGGGAACGGATGCTGCGAGCCCGCTTGCGATGCTGGCAGCAGCTGCTGCGACACCGGATGCCGTAAGAAGCATGAACTTTTCGGCGGGCTGAAGAGCCTGTTCGCGAAGTGCAAGGCGAAGCACAACAGCTGCTGCGAAGACAGCTGCTGCGAGCCTGCTTGTGACGCTGGCAATGGCTGCTGCGAGCCCGGCTGCGATGCCGACGGCTGCTGCGAGCCAGCTTGCGACGCCGGCAACGGCTGCTGCGAGCCAGCTTGCGACGCTGGCAGCAGCTGCTGCGACACCGGCTGCCGCAAGGAGCACCGTCTCCTCGGCCTGTTCAAGGCGATCCACTCGGCGAAGAAGCGATGCCACAGCTGCACCGACAGCTGCTGTGAGCCCGCTTGCGACGCCGGCAACGGCTGCTGCGAGCCCGGCTGCGATGCTGCCGGCTGCTGCGAGCCAGCTTGCGAAGCCCACATGGCCCCAGTGCCAGACGCTTCGGCTTCCGCCGGAGTGACCAGCGGTTTCTTCGCTGCTTTCGCTAAGTAAATCGTCTGGACCGAGTAGTTTAAGGGTCGAATCGGAAGATACGTTGCCCGACGGCGACCAGTGAGCTCCGCCCGGGGATTCCCCCGGGCGGAGTTTTTTTATGCGCCGATCGCCCTGCCGTTTCACACCGCTCCGCACCCTGCAGGACAGAAGTTTGCACGACAGAAGTTTGCAGCCCCCTGCAAGTCCAACTACGCTCGAGAGACCGGTGGTTGCAAGGAGTGGCTTCTGTCCGCCAGCCGCTTTCTCATCCCCAATTTTGCGGGCAAAAACGGATACCGATCATGATCAACACAGCTGGTTCGGGCGTTGACGGCCTCGCCAAGTTCTCTTCAGTTTGGGCCGTGGTGGAAGCGGCCAAGGCTGGTGCTTCCGACGCGTCCCGCGCCGCACAGGGCTTCTTTCCGGCGGTGGGCCGAGCATTTGTCACAGGTGTCCATGTCACCGGCTATGCCGTCGGCTACGGAACGACGTTCCCTGTGTACTTTGTCGGCCGGTTGCTGCCGAAGAACAACGCCATTGGATACGGTTGCATCGACGGGGGTGCAGCAGGCCTCGATCTCGCCCGCCAGACCCTCGGCTACACGACGGCATCTGCTTCGGAATGTGCCGACGTTGTCGTGCCAGCGCTGGCCGTTGCTGCCGCAGACGCCTAAACGTCGGCGTTCTGGGAACAGCCTTCGCCCGGATCAAGGTGAAGCGGCCGTGAACGAAGAAGGAGCAAGAAACGACCACTGTGGTCGTCTCGCTTGCGGTCTGTACCGATGGTAACAGTCGTACGGTTGCAACATTGTTCGTCTTTGACGAATCCGGCGACTTGCACGGCAGTGTGTGCCATAGTGCAAGAGACAAATCGCATTCCTCGCAGACAGACGTGAGTGGTCCACGATGAAACGTTCCGACTTTGGTTACTTCTGTGCTGGCGTGGCCGTTGGGGCTTTCGGTCACGCTGCCTACCCGCAGCTCAAAGAGAAGTTGGCGCCCTACCTCGCTGGAGCCCTCGTGTTTGCCCAGCAAGCTTTCGGAGACGCGATCAAAGGAGCCGCCGAAACGGCCGAAGCCATGCAGCAAGGTGGCCATGGCGAAGCGGGATCGTTCGGCCCCGAATTTTTTTCCGCCAGCAGTGACGCCCAGGCCGGCGAGGCAGCCTAAGGCTCCCTCCGCATCAGGCGATGAGTCGTATGGCCGTCGACAAGGATGGCAATTCCATGGATGTTCGCATCAGCTTTCCACAACGGGGCCTGATCGACATCGAGCATCCGATGTTTCGCGACGATGGTGACGCGTGCCGCCGGTTCGTGCAGGCCATCTTTTCTGTCGAGTTGATCTCGAGCGTGCGACTCACAGCGCATGGGAAAGGTCGGGCGACGCTGTACTACGACGCGCGAAAGGCAAACCCCAGCGACATCCTGCAGCAGCTCGGCCGTCGGCTGAAAGTGGCGAGTGCTGAAGCGGCCGGATGCGTGAGTGCTCCACCCAACACCCGGGTGGTCTGCCGTGCCACGGCTCCTCAGCGGCTGTCTCGTGATCGCCGCGGGATCGCGCACCTCCAGCGTCACGGCCTGCTGATCTCTGGATGGAGGCTGGTTCATAGCCGCGTGGGGCGAACGTCGTTTCGCCACGCCGCAATCTTTCGTCGGGCCGCCCTGGGGCGAGAGATCGAACGGGAACTGACCTGTGTACTTGGAGTGGAGCGTTGCGTTGCCAACTCCCTGCTTGGCACCGTCACCATCGACCATGATCCACGAGAGCTGTCGCGAACACGCCTCGTGGAGTTGCTCGACCAAGCCCTCGTGGCAGCGACGATCCCGTCACAACTCGATCGCATCGACGCTTCGCTCGCGGTCTGCACAGCGTCGGTCCCCCTGGCGATTGCCGCAAGCACCACCGCTCCAGTTCTCCTGCCGTTCTCAGCGGCGGTGCTGCTGTCGACATCGATGCCCTTTCTCGCAGGCTCGTGCCGCACACTGGTCCGCGAGAAGCGACTGGGGTGCGAGGCCCTCGACACGCTTGTCGTCGTCGGTTGCATCGCCACGATGCAACTTGTGCCGGGTGCTGTGCTCTGTTGGTGCCTTGCGGCAGGCCGGTCGCTCGTGAAACGCACCGAAAACCGTTCCAAGTCGATGCTGCGGTCGATCGCCGGCAAGCAGCCGCAGTCGGTCTGGCTGGTGAAGCAGGGGGTGGAGATTCGCGTCGCGCTGGATCGACTCGAACCAGGCGATGTGATTGTCGTGAACACCGGCGAAGTCGTTCCGGTCGACGGCATCGTTGCCGAAGGCTTAGCGACTGTTGACCAACACATGCTCACCGGCGAATCGACACCAACAGAGAAAGGTCCAGGAGACCGGGTCTTCGCCGCGACGGTCGTCGTGGGTGGCAAGTTGTTTGTCGCTGTGGAAGCCCGTGGTGCCGACACCGCTGCCGCCCGCATTGGCAAGATTCTGCAAAACACAGCCGGGCACAGGCTCTCTCGGCAGCAGACCGGCGAGCGACTGGCCGACAAAGCAGCAGCCCCCATGATCGCCCTCGGGGCCGTTGGCTATGCCACGCTCGGCCCCGCCGCCGCCGTCGCCGTCGTCAACGCCGATCTGGGCACAGGGATTCGGCTGGCTGCCCCGGTAGCGATGCTGAGTTCGATCGCCCTGTGCGCGAGCAAAGGCATCCTGGTGAAAGACGGCCAGGCGCTCGAACGCTTCGGCCAGATTGACACGATCGTCTTCGACAAAACAGGCACGCTCACGCACGAGCGGCCCGACGTGGGGACGATCCACCCCTGCGGCACGTGGCAAGCCGACGACATCCTGCGGTTTGCCGCAGCAGCCGAACAAAAATTCCACCACCCCATCGCCCTGGCGATCCGCCATGCGGCCCACGTGCGGGGTCTCACGCTTCCCTCCACAGCCGCCACCGAGTTGCGGGTTGGGCTTGGCATCACCGTCAACGTGGAAGGCCGGCTCGTGCACGTCGGTAGTTGCCGCTTTCTTGAGTCTGAAGGAATCGTGGTCGACCGAAGCACGAAGACCTCTCTGGACCGTGCACACGCCCGCGGCATGAGCAGCGTGCTCGTCGCAATCGACCATCACATGGCGGGCGTCATCGAACTTGAGGCGGCCGTTCGTCCTGAAGTAAAGGCGGTCGTGGCGGGCCTGCGCGCTCGCGGCGTGAAGCATCTGGCCATTCTTTCTGGTGATCACGAAGCCCCCACTCGGCGACTCGCCGAAGAGCTCGGCATGGATATCGCTGTCGCGGAAGTGATGCCTGAGCAAAAGGCCGCTCATATCGAACGGATGCAACGCGAGGGAAAGAAAGTCTGCTTTATCGGTGACGGGATCAACGATGCGATTGCCCTCAAACGAGCCGACGTCTCGATCTCGTTGCGAGGAGCCGCCAGCATTGCCACCGACACAGCCCAGATCCTGTTTCTCGACGATGGACTCGCCCGCCTGTGCGACCTGCGGGACATCGCCACGAACCTCGACCGCAACGTGCGGCGAAGTTGGCGGATGCTTGTCGTTCCCAACGCCTTGTGTGTGGCCGGTGTGTTCACACTCGGCTGGGGCGTGATGGCCAGCGTGGTGCTCAACAATGTCTCAGCCCTGGCAGCCCTGGCCAACGGCCTCGTCCCGATGCGGAAAGCGATGGCGAACGAGCAAGCCCGAGCAGCCGTCCAAAGACTGCACACGAGCAACACGGCCGGGCGGCGTCTGCCCGCCCCATTGTCGGCTTCAGGCCTGCCGGCCTCACAACGCTCGCCCCTGCGAAGTGCGAAAGCCCCAATCGAACACAACCAACAGACCAGCTCCGCGTTGATCACCGAACCTCTCTCTTGAAGTCGCCCCACGATGCCATCACACCCAACTCGAACCACGTCAGCCGGCATGTCCATCCGGGTCGACCACGAGCAGCGACGCATTCGCCTGCGATCGGTCCACCTGGCTCCCGGCACACCGCGCGATCGCAGCCGGCTCCTCTGCTGCGTCCTCGCCTGTCGTGATGTGGAGCGAGTCGACATCAACACCGCGATTGGCGAAGTCGTGCTGCAGCTGTTTGATCCGGCCAACACGGGTCGGACCGTGCAAAAAACGCTGACAGAACTCGCCGCGGGCATGCGTGGCGACCGGGCAAGCCTTTCTCCGGAAAGCCTTCCCAAAGACTGCCTCCGACGCGGCGTCGTGAGCGTCTCCCGGTATGCAGGGCAGTTGTCGACCTGGCGCATTTTTCTCGATGCACCCGGCCGGATGCGGCTTCGTCATCCGGAGCTTCGCCGCGACCGCGCCCTGGCACGCAGTGTGGAGCGCGTCCTCGTGGCGATGCCAGGCGTTCGCCAGGCAAAGATCGGCCGCTGGTGGAGCGAGGTGACGGTGCTCCATGATCCCGACGTGCTCGAAGCAGCACCGCTCATTTCGATTCTGCAACACATGGTCGACACCCGTGCGGCCATGCCTGTGGTATCAACTCCCAAAGCCATGCTGGCCTCGTCGGCGACCTTGGGACTCGCCGCAGCAACCGACTTTGTCCTCCCGGGCCTCGCGCCGCTGACATCGCTCGTGCTGATCGGCAAGAACATCGGTACCGTCTCGCGTGCGGCCGGCGACACCATGCGTCGGCATATCGGCATGCCGACGGTGATGACGGCAATCCTGATCGGCACGCTGGCAACCGGTCAGTTCATGGCATCCGGGATCATGGCCTGGTCGTATGACTTCTGGAAGCGTCGCCATCGCCGCGATGTCGAAAGCGAACGCCGACTGCTGCTCGAAGACGCCGCCCCACTCCCTGAATGCACTGCCTTCGTCGACACGCACGGGCAGCTTCACGTCGAGCCAGTAGAGGCTTCGCATCGGGGGAGCCTCGTGCAGGTGCAGGCAGCTCAGATGGTCCCCCTCGACGGCCATATCGTGGAAGGGACTGCCATCGTCGACGCCCGGTTCCCCACAGGGAGAGCGGGCGTTGCCGTCCTCGCGCCCGGTGCCCGGATCTTCGCCGGAACATTGGTGCTCGAAGGAGGCATCACGATCATGGCCGATTGTGATGCTCGTGCGAGCAGGATCGCTGGGATCGCTCGCGTGATTGGGCAGGCCACGCAGCTGCTGCCGGGGCGACAGGCCCCCACGGCGCGAGCCGAGAAATATGCCGAGGGTTTCGCAGCACCGACGTTGGCAACTGCTGCCGTGGGCCTGATGACCGCCGACATCAGCGCCGCGATTGCCGTGATGCGACCTGACTACGCCAATGCCGAGGCCGTCTCGGTCTCGCTCGCTGATCTCGACGCCGTCTCCACCGCCATCGAACGCGGCTGCGTGCTGAAGACAGCCTGGCAACTCGACAAACTCGCCACCGCCGACACGTTGCTGCTCGTCGACCATCCGCAACTCTGGGAACGCACGCTCGAGTGTCGAGTGCTCTCGCTGATCGATGCCACCACCACCAAGGGTCCGATTGATGAGGCCCTGCGCTGGGCAGCCAGCCTGGCTCGGCATCTCGCTGATGGTCGAGCAGATGCTGTCGCCGAGGCCGCCCGTGAACGCGGGCTGCCGTTGCTCACGCTGCTGCCCGATCGATTTGGCGACGACGGCGGCCTAGCCATCACCGCGAAGCTTCGTGGCCGTACGCTCACGTTGCGTGAACAAGCCCGGACGTCCGATGTGCCCGCTGACTTAGTGTTTGAAATCGATGATGTGCCGTTGCTTCGATTGGAGTTTACCGTCGGCCCTCGACTGCGGGTGAGCGAGGCGATGGATCGACTGGCGGAAGCCTGCGAAGGTGTTGGTCGAGTGCCGATGCGCGTGGTCCTCATCACGTCGCAGGGTGGTGAGGAGGCAGCCGAAAGCACCGCCGCTGTGCATGCCGACACCTGGGAGACTGCCGCAACCGATGCAGCCGTCGCTGCGGTCATCCGCCGTCGACGAGCAGCAGGTGAGCGCGTTGCCCTGGCGGCGGTGAGCAGCAACTATCCGGCGGCGTCGAAAGAAGCAGAGGTCTCCATCGACTTCGGAGGCGAAGCGGTCGACGTCGTGAAGTCGCCTGCCGGGATCGTGGCGTTGGCAGGCGATCCATCGTCGCTAGCGGATCTCGTGATCGCAGCTAAGCAGCGGAACGAACGGCTCGCTCGGTCACGCAGGTTCTCTTTGCTCCCGAACATGGCCTGTGTGGCGGGAGCCTTCCTGTTCGGCTTCACCAGCCTCGTGGTGGCAGTCGTCAGCAACCTTGGCACCTTGGGCAGTTACACAATCTCCACCCAATCCCTCCACGCTACCCGTCGGTCGTTCTGGCTTCGCCACCGGGTGCCAACCAGACTCAACCGCACCATGCTTCCCGGCTCGCAGCCTGTGCGAAGCTCATCAAGCCCGCCGCAGCAAGACCGAAACCTCACGACAACGACCACTCCCACCCTGCCAGCGGCCAATGGCACGGAGAACTCCGCCCATGCATAGCGTGATCGACGACGAACCACTTGCGGCGGTTCCCTCGGCTCCACTCTCTGCGGAGGTGCCACCCGTGCCAGGTGCGAATCCGGCCAAGAAGCCGTCGTTCGACGAACTCAATGAGCGGCTGCTCCACATGCCGCGTGACGTGGGCTGGCTGATGGTCTCGATTGGGGCGATGGGGGTCGCGCTCCCTGGAATCGTCGGCACTCCCGCTCTGCTCGCGGGTGGCCTGATGCTCTGGCCACAGGGTTTTCGAGCGGTCAACAACTGGGTTCGCCGCCGTTTTCCCAAAACCCAAGAGCATGGCGTGGAACAGCTGATCCGCTATCTCGACGACATGGAACGGCGGTATCCCACGCAAGACCAACGCTGACAGACACCGCGGCCGGTGCCCACCAAAATCGCTCCTTGCATCGGATTCGCACCGGAAACAGACTGAAGTTTCTTCCGAGACTTCCGCCCTAGGCTTTTGAGGAGCACGCCCCCAACATGGATCAAAGCAACACCGCACCCGGAGCGACCGGTCGAAGCCTCAGTGACTACGAGTCGCTGCAAGTGCAGCAGATCGCAGCCTGGAAGAACACGGCACCGAGCCGTCTCTCCGAATTCGTTGACTTGGCGACAGCCCCACTCACCTGGGTCGTGGGCCACTTCATTCCTAAGAAGGTCGTAACGAAGTTGGTGACCTCCATGGAGTCGGTCGCCGAGAAGGCCGATTCCCAAGCAGAGGTGATGCAGACTGCTGGCGTCAGTGACATCCTCGAACTCAAGAACGCAGACCTGCAGACATGCGATCGGCTAGCACTGCAGTTTTCCGCAAGAGCCGAACGGTTTGCTGTCATCGAATCGACGGCTGCTGGGCTTGGCGGTCCGCTGTTTCACATTCCTCAGCAGTTGATCGCAGCCCTGCGGTCGATCATGCGGATTGGCCACTGCTACGGCTACCCGCTGACGCGTCCGGTTGACCGGCTGGTGGTGATCGACATTCTCGATATCGCCATGGTGCAGCAACCTCCTGAGCGGCAGGCCGTGCTGCGGGAACTGTTTCAGGCGGCAGCCTCGAGAGAATCATCACTGGAAGGTGAGTCTGACCTGATCGCTCGGACCAGCCGCAACATGATCGCCGAGGAAGCCCTCGACCTCGTGCCTGTGGTTGGGCCGGCCGTGAGCTTCCTCTTCGACAGCACCTTCATGCACACAATCGACGAAACGGCCCGCCGGGTGTTGCAGGAAAGATGGTTGCGGCACAACGGCTGCGTGACCGAGATTGCCCCGGCAGCGACCGTCTCCCGGAAGAGCAGCCTGCAAGAGTTCGGGCTGGCGTTTGGGCAGTTGCTCTACACGAGCGGTGCGATCGTCGGTTTCACCGCCACATTCCCTGGAGCACTGGTTCAGAAACTTGTCGGTCGCAAACGGTCACCAGTCAGCCTCGGCTGCCGCCATGGCACCGATCGGGCTGTTGGCGATGCTCATCGTTTTCTCGCCGGCATCAAGAACGCCTACGACGAAAACGTCGAGGGTGCCGCCGTCGAGCCTGCCACCTAAGTCCCTCAGCGGGTCCCTATGGAATCCGCACGGAAATCGGGTGCGGGTTTATTTGCAACCAACTTTATTCGGTACTAGAGTCGAATAACCCGTACGGCCTTCCCCTTTTTCCCGTCTTGCCAAGGATGCACACTCAATGAACGACGAGACGACACCCGAGAACACCCCCGACGTTACGGCTGATGTCGCAGCCGAAGCAGCCCCCCAAGCCACGGCGACGCCTGCCGGCTCCGACCCGCTCTCCGCGGTTGCCGATGCCATGCAGTCCGCCGCTTCGAGCGTGACCGAGGGTGCCGCAGCAGCCAAGTCTGCCGCCCAGAAGGCGCTGCCTTCCGTGGGCCTGTTTGCCAATCGGTTGGTCTACACCACCTGCTACACCGTTTCCTACGGCGTGGTGTTCCCCTTAGCCCTGGTGGCTTTGTCCGTGCCGCAGAACAACCCGCTCGTACACGGCCTCGTGGACGGATCGCGTGCTGCCCGCGGAAAGGTTGACGAGATCCTCGGTGGCCGGACCGACGTGGCGGAAGCCCCGGCGACGTAAAGACAGAGAAGATGTGGGGTGAGTCACCTGTGGCACGCAGGTGACTCGCTCATCCTTCCGAGGTGGGCCAGCGTCTTGGAAGTAGGCTCACTTGACACCAACGCAGCCCAGGTCTGTTTCAGGTGCTGCTGCTGTTTGATCCACGCTTCGGCTTGAACCGCGGCCTGCTCAAGATCCGCAAGCAACGGCTCGACGAGTTCGGCATCACGAAGTGATGCTGCCAAGGTGGTGATGTCGCGATCGAGTCGACGAGCGGCCCACAGGATCGCGGCCTGCCGCAACAGCAGGCCCCACAGCACAATCCAGATGACCGCTTCGGTGAGCATTCCTCCCCGCGACTCGCCGAGCCAGAGCCGGCCGTGAAAGAAGTCCCAGGCCGCTCGGGTGACAACCGCCACGAGCACGGCATCAAAGAGCACTTCAAAGGCCAGGGGCAGCAAACGTGTCCCGATCCTTGCTCGGCAACTCGCCGCGACCTGCTTGATGCCAGCAGCGAGCCACCGTTGCCCATTTGCGAGTGCTTTGAACACCTCCTCCCCATCATCGCCAGCTGCAAGTCGCGCTGCCTGGATGAGCGGCGGCTGTAGCGCGGCCCTCCTCGCCAGCCCCACCAGGATGCTCCGCGATTGCTCCACCTCGGCCCCATCGAGTCCCAGCGCCTCATCGAGAGGATCTTCCTGCAAGCCGCCACCGCTCGCCTCGCTCGTGGTCAGTCCCGGCACCTGCCCCGCGAGGGCTCGGCCGACGAGGCCTGACACCTGCCGCCGACTCTTGGGAAGCCAGGCCGCCACATTGGCCACCAGTTGCAAGAACCATCCGAAGGCTCCCGCTTGCCACTGCTGCTCAAGCTCGTGCGCCACCAGCCGACGCCAGCCTGTCCGAGCCATCCGCACCTGGCGAGCAATGCCCTCCGCCATCAGCGACTCAAGCCGTTGGGTTTCGCGGTGGATCCCGCTGCGAAAGTCGGCTACCGCGCGCTGTATCGGCTGCAACTGCTCCCCACCACGGTCAAGAAACCAGCCGGCCAGTTCGAGCCCCCCGTTGCGGCGAATGCGTGCTGCCGCGCGGCAGGCGAGCTCGCCTTTGATCGCGTCTTGGAGTTCTACAAACGATGCCTCGTGCGGCGTTCCACGCTCACTCGCACGAAACGCACTGAGGGCGTCGACACGGTAGATCAACGGCACCACATATCCCTGCCGCTGGAGATCTCGCGTCCAGTCTTCACGGATGTCGGGGTCGCGAGATGCATGTGTTTGAACAAACAGCAGCGGCCTCCCGGGGGCGAAGGTTTCAAGTTCGCGTGACACGCTGAAGGAGCGATACTTCTGCGCCGTTGAAACCACCATCAACACATCGCATTGCGGAAGAATCTGCTCCAGCCGATCGCGGTTGCCGCCCCCCTCACCGCCGTCCTGTTGACCGCCGTCGCATGCGTGGGAGTCGCTGCCGATGGCCTGTGTATCAGGGTCGGGGCAGTCGATGAGCACGATCTCCGCCACGGCAGCGGCATCCGTGCGAACAACAGCAGCCCCGATCGCCTCCACCGGAAACCAATCGATCTCCGCCGTCGCCGACACGACCACCACCGGCCTCACCGTGGTGGGCCTCGCCACATCACTGGCTTCGGTCACGTTGCGACCAGCAAGGGCGTTGACGAGCGTGCTTTTCCCAGTGCCCGTGCCCCCCAGCACGCCAACCACCAGAGGCCTTCCCAGATCTGCCACAGCGGTGGCAAGCCTGGGCCCCACCTCGCTCCACTGTCGTGAAACGGCGTCGGCAGGAGGCCAGCCTGGATACAGACCGCTCCACCGCTCAAGGTCTGCCACGAGCCCCGAGAAGCGATCGTCTCCACTCATGCAGCCACCTCGTTGCTGAGGCCAGCGGTGAGGTCTTGGAGGATTCGCCTTGCTTCGGCGAGCTCTGGACGCTGCCCCACGTCGGCCCGCGACTCAATCACCTCAAGGGCGTTGCCCATCACAACCTCATGAATGGTGTTGGCCAGCAGGTCGCCTCGCTCAGCTGCCCAGCCGGCGAAGAGCCGCTCTAGCAGTGGTCGGATCCCAGCCGCTGTCGCCTCGAGGGCCGTCTCCCCAGCAAGCGACGCCGCCGCTCCCACCACGAGATCGCCAAGATGGTGCACAAACACGGACAGCCCCCCAGCGGCCGCAGCAGCCGGAGGCACCACTGCAGCTCCTGCTAGCCCCAGCCCGACCGTCACGGCTGGGCGAGCCACAGCCCCCACATGCAGCGCGGTGAGAATCATCCGCACCGTGCCAGGGTTGTCTCGTTCAAAGCGGTCAAGCTCCTCCCGCACAAACTCGGAGTAGCCTCGAGAGACGAGCGGCATCGCGGCATGGCGCTGAGCAAGTGCGTCAAACCACTGCTGCCTATCGCCATCGGTCAGCACCGGCCGCAGCACTTCCTCAAGCTGTGGTGAGTCGCGAACCGCCGTTTCCAAGCGGTCCAAAAAGTCACCCAAAGCGGCCTTCAGCGCCGACAGTTCTTCCGCGGCATGATCGGCCTGACGCTGCGCCTGGTCTGCCAAGAGCCCCACCCGCCGCCCAGCCCAGGCAAGTCCTTTGCCAGCCACGCGGTAGACACGACTCACCGTGAGATCCAAGCCCGACCGCCGCGGCTCAAGCCAAGCCCACACTTCATTCCACACGAGCTCACGTGGTGTTGACGGGAGTTCGATCTGCACCGTCACCTCAGCCGAGAGCAGCCTGCAGGCCTCACGCCACGCACTCGCCCTCCGCTCAATCCGTGTGAGCCAGGCCGGGAGTCCACGCGTTGGGTCCACGACCACTTGCAGTGCGCCCAGCATTGCCTCCCGCTTCACCTTCAAGTAGTCGGTGGCGGCACGCAGTGCCACGAGATCACTCCCCGAGAGCGGGATGGGTTCCGCGGCGTCGCCGGTTGGCTCGTTGAGCACATTGCTCACGTCGTAGAAACGCGGCTCGCCCAGCTCCGCTGCTGTGCGATCCCAGGCGATCGCATAGACCGCTTCCGGCTGCACGCCGGTCCCCTCGACAAATCCAGCCAGCCAGCCAGCCAGTCGCGAACGTTGCTCAGGCCAGTCGATCATGTTGAACACCACGACCACCGTCTTGCCAGCACGGGCCGCTTCCTCAAAGAAGGACCGCACGGCAGCGTCGTTGTATTTCTGTTGCGTGAGCACGGCGACGAGCAGGTCGGCCGAGTTTCGCACCAACTCCGCGCGGGCCCAGTTGTCTCGAAGTGTGCCGTCGATGTCGGGAGTGTCGAGGAGGGCCAGCCAGGCAGGCTGTCGGCCAACGGTTTCCGGACGGACAAACAGGAGATGGTCGTCGGAATCGCTCAGCGCGTCGTCATCCCCGGTCCAAGGTCGCACCTGAAATCCGGGGAACAGCCGTTCCAGATCCCCCCGCGACACGAGTTCTTGCGAAACGCTCGCGACAGGGTGCCGCGTGCGAGCCGCCTCAAGCACAGAGCGGGAAAGGGGAGCCCCCGCCAGGGCATTGGCAATCAGACTCTTCCCCGTGTTGGTGCCACCGCAGACGGCCGTGACCATCACCGGCTCGCTGGCCACCTGCGGTCCGAGCTTTTCAAACAGTTGCCCCCGCCAGCCCGCGTCACTCGGCTCCTCCGAGCCCAACCCCGCTGCGACACGGTCCAGAGACGCAA
>JBMTLP010000034.1:0-13789 GCA_049433245.1 Pirellulales bacterium | reverse complement strand
CGTCGCCAACGAGCCCGGTAACTCCAACGTGTTTGGAACCATCGCGATGGCAAAACTTGGTGGTCTGCCCGACAGTGCCACCAATCAGTGGTTCTTCAACATGAACGACAATTCGGCCAACCTCGACGTACAAAACGGCGGGTTCACCGCGTTCGGTCGCGTGCTTGGTGCGGGTATGGATGCCGTGGGAGCTCTGGGCGAAGCGCAGACGTACAACGCGGTCAGCTATTACGGCGACTCGGCCTTGAGTGAACTTCCTCTCTGGAACTCACCCGGAGAAAACGAAAACATCGTCCGACCGGAAGATTTTCTAACCTTCACGTCGATCAAGCGGGCCTCGGAGACCGTGTACACGGTCTCAAGCAACGCCGTAAACGTTGTCACGGCATCTCTGGATGGCACGAACCTCGTGCTGACTCCTGGCGCGTACTCAGGATCGGCCACGGTCACTGTTCGTGCCACCAGCGTGGTCGATGCGTCCTTCAAGGAACTCAACTTCGTCGTGAATGTGACTGGTGGTCAGCCAGCTCCGGCGTTTGAAGACTCGATGACCTTTACCTCCAACGGACTGTGGCTGCTCAATCGCAGCAACGGCACAGAGTTCACGCAAAGCACGTTTGCAGTCTGGAACTCGACCGTGCAGTGGGACGCTGTTCTCGAAGGCGACTTCAACGGTGACGGCCTCCAGGACGTGGCCGGCCGCACGAGCATCGGCCAGTGGTGGGCCTCGATCAACAACGGCGACGGCACCGCCGCGGCGCCGAAGTTGATGATCTATTGGAAGCCAAGCCTCAACATCGTGGAATACGTGGTCGGCGACTTTAACGGCGATGGTCGTGACGACGTCGGCGGGATTTCGTCGAACAATGTGTGGTGGGCCGGCCTCTCGAAGACCGACTCGATTGGCTTTACCAACTCCCGCATGGGGGCTTGGAGCCCTTCGCTGTCCTTCAAGTCGATCCAGACCGGCGACTTCGACGGTGATCAGCAAACCGATGTCGCTGGCCTGACCACGACCGGCCTCTGGGTGGGGCTCGTCGGAAAAACAAGCGGTGGCTGGGAAACCAAGACGCTGGGCACCTGGTCGCCCGCTCTCAACTTCACCGACGACATTCTCCCGGGTGACTTTAACGGCGACGGGCGTACCGATATCGTCGGCCGCACTGCATCCGGCCAGTGGTGGGTGGCCACCGCCAACGCGGGCACGGTTGGCTTCACCAACTCCATTCTCGGCGCCTGGGCGACGCAAGGCGTCACTTGGAGCAACGTGAACGTGGGTGACTTCAATGGTGATGGTAAGTCCGACATCCTCGCTCGCAGCAACATCGGTCAGTGGTGGGGTCTGATGTCCAACAGCACCACCGATGGCTTGCGGAGCAACACCCACATCGGCTACTGGAACCCCAACGTTGTGTGGACAGGCATCATCGCTGGCGATGCGGATGGAGATGGACGAGACGATCTCATTGGTCGCGTGGCCACATCCGAGGAACTTGCCCGCGGCCGCCTGTGGGTTGCCACGATCGTTGACGGTGGCATGATGCAGACCAACAAGTGGGGCTTCCAGAACGTGGCTGCAACCGTTGAGACTCGCAACCTGTTCTTCGCCAACTTCTAATCAGAGGCAGCATCCGGCGGTGGTGTGGGGTTACGCCTGATGCGTGTCTTTCGCTGAGCGCCTGGTTGCGGCAGCGGCAGCCTCAGCCGCCATGGCCGGAGGCCGTCGCCACAGCGCTGAGAGCATCCGCTCCCATACGCCATCCTCAAACACGCTCGGAACCGTTGCCCGCAGGTGGGCAACGTAGGCACACTCCCCTTCAAACACTTCCTCGAAGGCGGAGCGGAGGTTGCTCAGGAAGGTTTCGTCGCGATCCGAGAAAAGACGCGACGGGCTTGTGTTTTCGCGCACGTCCGCCAGCCCAAGGGACCTGCCGGCGTCGGCAACGCCCTCCAGCCGTGCGCCGAAGGCATCGATCTCCGTATTCTCAAGCCTCGCAGTCGCCACGCAGTTGCCGGCGTAGGTGACATAGTCGACCGTGGGGATCGAGACCTCGCGAAGTGACAGCAGCAGATCTCGCATCGGATCACGCGAGGTTGCCGCTCGCAGGCCATCGATCAGCTGCACCATTTTCGCTGCATACGCCTTGCGTTGCTCTGTCTCCCCTTCAGCGACGTCCACGCCGACACGGTACTCGTGATCGAGAATGGAAAAGAGCCTCGCGAAAGGATCCCGCACGGTGACCAACACAAACGGGTCTTCCCGCAAGAGAAGCTGCAGGTGATCAAAGCCAAAGTGGCCTCCCACAAACCTCACCTGCCGGTGGAGCATTCGCAGGGGCCGCAGGTCGGAGTAGGGCACACGCACTCCATACTGCAGTACCGCTGCCGGTGGAGCCTGAACCACTTCGTACAAATAGGTGGCCACGATTTTCGTGACCGATGTGCCACCTGTTTTGGGAATGTGGGCGAACACGAGGGGCGGATACTGGTGCGTTCGCGCGAGCACCACCTCGTAGGCACCGCTTTCGCCGCCCAGCGGCACCGCCTGCACGAAACGCCAACCAGCCACGGCATGAGCCTCGATGAGCTGCTGATACGACTCCCCAGTCGCCTCATCCCACAGGCCCTCCTGCCCAGCCCGACGCGTCACTCGCTTGTGGAGATACGTCATCTGAAAAGCCGTATTGGAGGTCATCATGCTGCGTCTTCCTTGTTGGCGTTCCAGGGTAGGTGCGGTGGCTCTGCAGGCGCTGTGCTCACGCGGGCCGGCGGCGGAGTCTCGGCTCAGACACCCCTTCGCCGGCAGCTGCATCGAGGGCAGAAATCGTGTCGTGGCTGACTTCCCTCCAGGTTCGGCGGGCGAGTGAGCGATAGGCTTCTTGCTGGAGCGCGAGGAGTTCATCACGACGCTCCACACCCTGGCGAATCACGCGAGCCATGTCGCGCCAATCGTACGGGTCGAAGAGCATAGCCGACTGCAGCTGACGATCCGTGATCACCTCTTCGGTCACCTCGATCCGCGACATCACCACCGGAGTGTCGACCGAGAGCGCCTCGGTGAAGGTAAACGGGCAGGCCCCCTCGCTGAGTGTGGGATTCACGGCCAAGTCGGCTTGGTGATAGCAGGCAGCCAGTTCCTCCTCAGAGAGCCGGACGAGAAACAGCACGTCGTCGTGCAGATGCAACTGCGACACGAGCTGTTGGATCTTCGGCGACATCGAGGGGGAGCAGGTCATGACGAGCCGGTGCGAGAGATGCTCCTCATCAAGCAGCCAGCGGAATGCCTTGAGCAGCGTACCCACGTTTTTGTGCGGCCGTAGCTGACTGGCGTAGAACAGATACGGCCCAAGCGAATGACCGCTGACCACGGGCAAGCGACCGTCGATGGCCTCCGCTTTCGTGAGGGCTTTGGCCAGCAACCTCGCCGAGACCTCTTCGACGCTCCCTCCCTTGGCGGCAGCCTGGAGCACGTTATCGAGTGTGTTGGCACCGTGCGGCACGACGGTCACTTTTCCTGCTGCCGTGCCAAACCGCTTCACGAGCGTGTCGTGTTTCACGTGCTCGCTGTAGGTGATGAAGTGGTCACCGCCGCGAATCGTCTGTTCGATCTTCT
Source organism: Pirellulales bacterium (assembly GCA_049433245.1). GTDB lineage: Bacteria > Planctomycetota > Planctomycetia > Pirellulales > UBA1268 > M30B53. Next base: position 10,176 of record JBMTLP010000034.1, on the reverse strand, counting down.
CGATCGTCCCCCGAAACGCCTCGCCTCCGAGATGGGCGAATGCCACGGGGGCCAGCGACACCACAAAGTCGGGCACGCACAACACCCGTGGACCACGAATCCGATTAAAACTCGGCCAAAATGCGGTCGGGCAGTACCAAGCGGTGACGTCGCTGCGGCCATCGATCAGCCGATGGACCATCTGCAGTTCCGCCTCATACATCGCCCGAGACATCGACAGTTTCTCGAGTCCACGGCGAAAGCGTCGTTTGGCCGACGAGAGCCCGTCTCGAGTCGAGCGAAGTGGCCGTTTCAGCACCCGCGACAGCCCTTTTCCAGCGAGCCCCAAGAGGCCGCCCACCAAGAGCAAAGGCAACGTCGCGACCGACACCAACACCGACACCACCAGCAACAACAACACCTGCCGGCTCGTCACCAGCCTGCCCAACGCTGCGGCCACGGTGTGCCTCAGTCCAGACCACCGTCGACGCTTGATCCGCGTGCGCGGCGGTGCCTGCACACCGTCCTTCCGGCGGCGACGCGATGCCAATCGGATCACACCCGGCACACCCCGTGGCGCAAGAAACTCCACCGCATCATCCGGGACGCCGCTCTTCTTGAAGAGCGACTCGAGCCCGGGCCGAGTCCAGCCAGGGCAAGCGATCACGAAGCGGGCCTGGCCTGACTGAGACGCACCTCGCACAAACGCCGCGAGGTAGCGGCCAAGCCCCTCCCCTTCAAGCTGCGTCCACGGTGGATACGCAACATAGATTCCGTAGGTCTTCAAAGCAGTTCGGCGAGTGCCTCTCCGTAGGCCATAGACATCTGCTCATCGTCGTCTGACCACGCGGTGGCCGAGGTGCCCGATCGATCCATGACAGACGACGAGCCTTCCGAGGATGCGAACGCAACGCCGCTTGCTTCTGCGACAAACCAAACCTGCCCCTGTTCGACGGGCACCTCGAGCTGATGGTGTTGTGAGGTGATCCCAAGGCCAGTGCTGACCAGCCTCTGACAGCCCGTCAGTCGCGGGAGCAGGCGAACGCGATCGCGTTCCACGCCATAGAAGTGCACCACCTCCTGCAGCATGTCGTCACTCCACACGAGCACGCCTGCAGCCGCCGTCAGGTTTTCCGCAACGACTCGCAGCCCATCGGGAGACAGGGCACCTGAGGCGTGGTGGACGTCGTCGTCCGCAAACACGAGGAACGGTCGCAGCGGTAGGAACGCCGCAGGCGCCGCAGGGCTCATGAAGATGCAGACATCACAGTCGCAAAGATGACGGATCCCATCGTCTGCGACGACATACGCGCCCAGCGGCATCCTGCCCCATGCTGAGTCGCCCGCTCGCATTGGCTGCAGCCCCGCGTAGTACATCGCCCGAGCGGCAGCCTCCGCGTCCATCGCCTCCCACGTAAACCCACGAACAGGCTGTGGCGATGCCTCGTAGGCCTCGTGCGTCTCGCTGCCAGATACCGTCGCAAGCACCACCTCTCCGTTCATCCCGCGCTGGGCCATGCCAGCGTGAAAGGCGCGGGCAGAGGCGATGAGACAGGCCCGCTGGTGTGGGCGATCACTCTCCGCCCCCACCACGACCACACGAGCCTTGTTGTGCACCACAACACTCCCTTTCCCCGACTGAGTTACCTGAAGCCCTGCGTGGTTCACGTTGACCGCCCCGTCCCGGGCAGTCCAGGCGCGATCCGGGTGGCCTGCCAACGAACACCCCACTGCTGATCAAGATAGGGCAGGTCTGCAGCCGGCAGTCTGCCGACCTCGCTCGGATCGGCACCTGCCAAGACCACGACCTCATCGCCATCGCGGCAAATCATGAGACGGCCCTGAAGACCATCGATATCCGCCACAATCCGGCAACGGATCCAGCTGGCTCCATCGTGTTTCCAGTGGGCGAGGCTCACTCCCTCGACGCCCCGTTTGGTAGCCACGATCACATCCATGTTGGTGTCGCGGAGGAGCGTACAGGTGCCTGTGGGCTGCTCCTTGCAGCCCACCACCACGCCGCACTGGCCACCGTCCGCCTTGGCGCTGAAGTCATAGGTGAGCCCGAGTTCTCGCTGATCAGGTTTTCGGGTGAGCATCAAACAAAGCTCAGCCGACGCATCCCACCAAACATCCCCCGTCACGTGCGGTGCCCCGAGCACCAACTCGTAGGGGCCATCCTTGATGAGCGCGGCCAGCTGCCGCGATGCCTGCACCTGCTCCACAGCACGGTGGCGAGCGAGATCCACTTCGGCAATCCACTCTAAGCCGCCGAAGGGCTGACCGTGATGAGCCTCATCCGGCTCATCGAGCAGCCGCACCTCATTCACCACGCCAAACGGACCAAGCACGAGGTAATCCACGGTCTGCCAACTCGTGCGATCAATCAGCCACAAGCCCGACATCGCAGCCGCGCGAAGATGCCGTCCCGCCTGGGGGCTCTCACCCACGATCACCCGGTCAGCGCCAACCGCCAATCCGCGGAGATACCCTGCGGACGCGCTTCGCCAATGCACATGGAGCGTGTGTGGATCGATGATGGCGCCCAGCGACGACACACACGCGATCCGCTCTCCCCGCTCGGTCGCACAGTAGTTGTGCATTCCGGTGGCCACGATGGGCATCTTTTCCAACACTTCAAGACTGGGATAGTCGAGTGTGATCAGTTGCGAACCCGCCTCAAAACCATGGGCCAGCACAAACAGCCGATCGTCCTTGAAGAACAGCGAGTTGAGATGCAGACCGGTGGCCGCCGTGGGTTCCAGGCGATCCCAACGATCTTCGTGGAGCCGCGCTTCTTGGTAGTGGCCAGGCTTCTCAAGATCCAGGGCAACCACGCTGTTTCGCCCGGTGTTGGTGCAGATCACCCGGCCATCGGGAGCGCACAGAATCTGATGCGGCTGCGAGAGAAATCGCGGGCTCTGAGCCGCTCCCTCTGAAACCCAGCCCACTTCCGAAAGCGCGTAGCTCTGGAGGTCCACCAAGGTCTCATTGTCGAGTCCGCTGTGGGAGAGCATCAGCCGACTTCCCTGCGGTCGCCACGTGATCCCGTAGTATTCGCGCCGCGAATCTTCGACGATCGACACCCGCCGAGCATCGAGGTCGACGAGCAGCAAAAACCGCGGCGTGGCAACGAGGGCAAGCATGCGAAAAGGCCTAAAAAGTCGGCTGAAGGCTGGCATTCTCACCGGCGGTCTTCAACTGCTACAACCCGAGATCGACAACATTTTGGGAAAACTGGGCAACCGAAGCCTGTGAGCATCGGGGGCTGCTTCCCTCCGCACAAACGCTCCGCACGGTGGGTGGTTGAGATGCTCGTGTTCGCGCATGTCCCGAAGACGGCCGGAACGTCGATGACAGGCGTGCTGATGCGGTTTTTAACCGCCATCAACGTGCCCGCTTCGCAGATGCTGCTCTACGGCGTGCGGGTGCCCTATGCCGATCTTGAGCCCCTCGAGGACCTGCCCAGGAATATCCGGCTGCTCTCAGGGCATTTTCGAGCCCCTCACTACGAGAAGCTCCTCCCGATCGATCCCTTCATCGTGGCGAGTACCCGCGACCCCTTTGAGCGGTTCTGCTCGGGTCTCGAGCACATCCAGCGGCTGCGAAGCAGCGATGAGTTCTACGCGCTTCCCGAGATGCTCGAAAAAGGGGGCCGCCTCCTCGACGAACTCTCTGACGCGCGTGGTGATCAGGCGGGAGTGCTCGCTGCCCTGATGCGGTACCGCGAGGTGGAACGGCGAGGGAGCAAGCGTTACCTCATGCACGATGAGCGTTTCGTGGCCAAGGCCCGCATCGAGTCGACCGAGGTCGATCGACTCTGCGCGGGGCTCGCTGCGGCCTCGCCGGAACAGCCCGACATGCAAGCGACGCTGCAGAGCGTCAATCAGCAAAACATCTGGCCGAAGTGCTACTTCGACAGCTACAGCCCAGAGCAGCTCCAGCTGCTTCGCACCTGCTTTGAGGAGTGCTTTGCCGACGAGGTGCAGATCACGGATGCCTTCCGCCGTGAGATCCGCAGCGTGTTTGAGCCTGATCTCTGGCAAACCTTCCTTAACAGCCTGCTGCCACCAGCGTCAGCCGCCTGACGTGGGCCCCACGAACTTCAACCGCGGCAGCACCTGCCTCGTACCCGTGCCATGCCTCCGCCGCTCACGGATACCCAGTGACCGCCTCGGTGGTAAACGCCGCGCCATCGGAGAGTGACCGCACCCACGACCCAGAGATCGATCGGCCGAGGATGCCCCACATCGCTGGCGGCCCCTTGGCCTGCGTGTCGTAGAGACCGGCAAACGCCAGGGCCCAAACGCTCGAGGTTGGCCAGGCACCACCGCCAGACGTGAAGTTGCTGGTGGTGTAGGCCCCATTTACCAGCCCCGTGACGTTCCAGGCTCCCGTCGCCGTATTGCGGCCCGCCATGTCGTCGAAGCCATTGCCGTCGAAATCCCCCACCACGACACTCGCCCAGCCGCTCACCCCACCGTTCCAACGCCCCATCCGCTTGTTCGTAAACTGCTCGTTCTGCGTGTCGTAGGAAAGCAGCCACCACACGTCGTTTGCCGTCCGTCCAGCGATCGTGTCCCGCCCCGAATCGTCAAACTTCCCTGCCACCACATCCACCCACTGCTGCTTCGTCGCCCAACCCCCAAGCAGCGAGTTGCCCCACTGCGATCCGCTCGTGTCGTATCCGAGCATCCACCACTGACCGCGCGAGTTGCGACCGGCGATCTCGTCACGACCATCCACCGCCCCATCAAAGTTGCCGACCACGATATCGGACCATGTCACAGGGCTCGCGGCGGTGCCAACGGACCAGCGGGCCATCTTCTCATTCACAAACTGCCCGCCGTTATCGTGCAGATACCACCACGTGCCGGTCGGCGTTCGCCCTGCAATGTCGGCTTTGTTGCCTGCATCGCCATCAAAGTTGCCCACCACCACGTCGATCCAGGCCACATCGGGCGCCCAGCGTCCGATCATCGTATTGGTGTAGCCGCTGCCGGTGTCGGCGAGCAGCCACCACCGCCCAAGTGAATCACGACCCACGATGTCGTCCATGCCGTCGCCCGTGAAATCAGCTGCCGCAATGTCGTCGTAGGTAAACTTCGTCGACCAACCCTTCATAGGAACGGTCGTGGGCGAGGTTGTTGGATCTCCCGCGGTGATCGCCGCTGACCACATGCCTGTCGTCTGGTCCCGCGAGGCGATATCGGTCAGCCCATCGCCATTGAAGTCACCCGAGACGATCGTCGGCGTTGTCCACGGAGCGAGGGTGATCGTCACCGACGAATCGTCGTAGACCGTCCCGTCGAGTTTGGAGGGCACGAGCGGCCCGTTGTAGGGATTGCCAATCGGGTTCTCGTCTTCGCCAAAACCATACGCGGCGTTGTGCAAGAAGATCGAGTTTGTCCCCGTCGTGTCGATGCTTCCTGCAAGCGTTGAGTAATGCAAAAACTTCGAGTACGGACAGTAGACGGAGTCAAAGGCCGGGAAGGCCGTGCTCGTGTGCTGCGCGTACCACTTGGCCGAGTCATTCCAGGCTGTGCTGCTCTCGCCATTGGTCACCGCGGTCGAACTCACGCCGTCAAGGGCGACGCCGCGACAGAGAGCCTGCCAGATCTGATCCTGCAGCAATCCCGCATCCCCGCTCGGTGCGTCTGCCTGTGACCACACATACATCGCGTTGCCGAGTGAGTCCGTTGGCTTCGGAAAAGAATACGTATTGACCCCGTTGCTCAGCGTGAACTTCGTGCCGTCGGAAGACCCTGAATAAATCGGGTGAGTCGTATCCTTGCCGAGATAGATGCTCAGGAAGTTGCCGCTCTGGAAGAAGTTCGTGACCGTCTCATCCCAGAACGTGGCCAACGGATCCTGACTCGCCAGCCCGGGAGGTGTCTTGCTCGGTGCCGGAACTTGATTCGCAAGCCAGTCTTTTGGCGCGGTGATCGCCACAAACTGTCCATCGAGAAGCGACGGAGCCTGGAACAAGACCGGCGCGACCGTGCCGCCACTGCCGGTCGTGAGGGAGCTGTTGGTGTTGGTGACCGTGAAACTCGTGCTGGTTGCGGTCTGCACCTGGAAGAGTCCGTTGAAGCCTGACTCACTGCCGGCGAACCCGCTGATCTCCACCCACTCGTACTGCAGAATCGGCGACGCCGAGTTGTAGGTGAAGGTTGCCGTGTTGTTTGACCACGATGCAGCGACACCGGTGATTGCGGGGCCCTGTTCCTCCGCCTTGTAGAGCAGTTTGCTGAAGTCACGTGAGGCAGGGTTTGAGGCGTCGACATGACCGAGCGGGTCTGTCGTCATAAACTGCGTAAATGCGTGTCCGATCGCATCGCGGCTGAACCCACTGACCTGCCGAATGCCGACGGAATCGATCGTGGTCAGCGCACCGTTCACCATGCTCGGCTTGACCTGATCCGCCGTGAGCGTCATCGGGATTGCCAAGCCATCCACGGCCGAGACATCAAAGGTGGAAAACCCTGACGAGATTGGCGTCGCCGCGTTCGCAGGGTTCACAGGGTTCACTGTGCCAGAGCCGCCGCTTGGCAACGGCGCGTCCACCGCAAAGGTGAACTGCAGCGGCGAAAGCACACTCGTCACAGTGAAAGTCTGGTTGTAACCGGCAATTAAGGTCCCATCGCCATCGACGACACCCGACAGGTTGGCAGAGTCGCCAGCCTGCAAACCGTGGGGCAAGGTGGTCGTGATCGTGGCCTGAAAACCAGCCGTGATCTGCTCGGTCGTCGCGCCCCATGGCAGATAAGCGAACTCCACGATGTCGACGACCGACGAGGGCGCGAGCAGTGACGGGCTGTAGGGAGCGGTCGGGGGGTCGGTCGGCGTCACCGTATTGGCATTAAAGGGTAGGCCGGTGGGGGACGAACCTGCTGGCGTGACGAACACGATCAGCTTGCTCGAGACGTTGGTGAGCCCTTCATCGAGCGTGATGCCACCTGCGAGTTGCGAAAGATTCACTGGCTGCAGGGCCACCGACCGCAAGGTCCCGGCCTTGCCATCTGCGAGCGATTTTGTGGCTGAATACGACACCTCAAACGTGGTCGACGATGGGACCTGTGCCACACTGAAGACGCCGTTGTAGCCGTCCGGAGTCACGCCCGTGATTTCAACCGTCTGCCCAACCGACAAGCCGTGTGGCGCGGTCGTCGTCACCTCCGCCAGTCCTGTGTCGGTGCTCCAGTCAAAACTCAACGAGGTCGCGCTTGAGATGGTCTGCGTCGCGATCATCGATGAGGCGTACACACTGCCCTGCTGAGACGTTGCGGGCCCAAGGTCACTCCCAGAGGTTGTGATCGTGAAACTCGTTGGACTCTCAAAGGCGATCGTGAACACGCCGTCATAGCCGCCTGGAGCAACACCGGCGATGAACACCTGCTCGCCCGTCTTGAGCCCGTGTGGCGACACCGTCGTGATGGTGGCCGTGGTGCCACTGGAGGTCGCCGACTCGATGGAGGTCGCCACCTGCGTGAACGCCCCGGTTGCCCCCAGTGCCATCAAGTACTGCGGAGCTTCCCCAGCTGGCTGCCACCCCGGGATACCATGCCCGGCGACCCAGATGTCGTACTGCGAGGGATCGAGTCCTGTCAGGTCTTGAACCGGTAGGGTGATCGCCAGCGCCAGCCTCGGCTCCAGCCGTTCGACCGGCAAGCCTCCGCGAATTCTCCGCCGCGAACGGATTCTGGAACCGCGACACCCGACTCGGCCGCGAAAATCACACCACAGGCGCGCGCAACGACTGCCCATATCTTCCCCCCCGGAAACGACATGAATGATCCCCACCGACGACCACGAGTCTGTGGTCTTCGCAGGCAGCACGCAAGCAGCACCGCAAAACAAAAAAACCGGGGCAGCCTTGCGGCCGCCCCGGCTCGAGTTTTACAGGGGAACCCTGCTGACCGACGCCGTTACCGGCATCAGTACATGTCGTAGTCGCCGCCGGTGCCAGCACCAGCCTTGCTCTTGGCGTCCTTGGGCTTCTCGGCGATCAGGGCATCGCTCGTCAGCAGCAAGGTCGACACGCTCGTGGCGTTTTGCAGGGCAGTGCGAGTGACCTTCGTGGGGTCGATCACACCAGCCTTGACGAGGTCTTCGTAGGTGTCGGTGCCGGCGTTGTAGCCGAAGTTGCCTTCACCCTCGAGCACCTTCTCGCACACGATCGAGCCATCCTGACCGGCGTTCGACGAGATCATCGTCACCGGAGCACGGCAAGCACGCACCACGATGTTGAAGCCAACCTGCTCATCGTCGGAGAGTCCCTTTGGCTTCACCTTCGAACTCGCACGCAGCAGTGCCACGCCACCGCCAGGAAGAATGCCTTCTTCCACGGCAGCACGGGTAGCATGCAGGGCGTCTTCGACGCGGGCCTTCTTCTCCTTCATCTCGCTCTCGGTGGCGGCACCAACGTTGATCTTGGCCACACCGCCGGAGAGCTTCGCCAGACGCTCCTCGAGCTTCTCTCGGTCGTAGTCGCTGGTGGAGTTCTCGATCTCGCGACGGATCTGGTCGATCCGAGCCTTGATGTCAGCCGTCTTGCCAGCACCTTCGATGATCGTCGTGTTGTCCTTGTCGATGATCACCTTCTTGGCACGACCGAGCTCAGCCAGACCAATGCTCTCGAGCTTCATGCCCAGGTTGTCAAACACCGCAGTTGCACCGGTGAGGATCGCAATGTCCTCGAGCATCGCCTTGCGGCGATCGCCATAGCCCGGAGCCTTCACAGCCGCGACCTGGAAGGTGCCACGGAGTCGGTTGATCACCAGCGTGGCCAATGCCTCACCGTCGACCTCTTCCGAGACGATCAGCAGTGGCTTGCCCGAGTTCACCACAGCCTCAAGCATCGGGACGATGTCTTTGATCGACGAGATCTTCTTCTCGTAGACGAGGATGTAGCAGTCTTCGAGCACGCACTGCATCTGCTGCGGATCGGTCACGAAGTAAGGGGAGAGGTAGCCGCGGTCAAACTGCATACCTTCGACCCACTCGACTTCCGTCTGCAGGCTCTTGCCTTCGTCAACGGTGATCACGCCGTCCTTGCCGACCTTCTCCATGGCTTCGGCGAGGAGATCACCGATCTCCTTGTCGTTGTTGGCGGCAATCGCACCGACTTGGGCCATTTCCTTCTTGCCCTTGATCGGAATCGACATCTCCTTGAGCTTGGCGGTGATTTCGCTCACAGCCTTCTCAATACCGGCCTTCATCTGCACAGGATTCACACCCGCAACAACGGCCCGCAAGCCTTCGTTGAAGACCGCTTCGGCCAGCACGGTCGCCGTGGTGGTGCCGTCACCCGCCACGTCGCTGGTCTTGCTGGCGACCTCACGGACCATCCGGGCGCCCATGTTCTCGTAGACGTCCTCGAGATCGATCTCTTTCGCCACGGTCACGCCGTCCTTGGTGACGGTCGGCGATCCGAAACTCTTCTGTAGGATCACGTTGCGGCCCTTAGGGCCGAGCGTCACCTTCACTGCCCGAGCGAGCTTCGCGACACCGCGCCGCATCGCCTCACGGGCCTCTTGATCGAATGCCATCATCTTGGCCATGGATCACTTCTCCTCGTTTTGAAAATGAATTTGAATAAGGAATGGGTTTGCAGGCTCGCACGGAGACCTAGCCGAGAACTGCGAGAATGTCGTCTTCTCGCATCAGCAGCAGTTCCTCGTCGCCGATCTTGAACGGCTCGCCGGCATAGCTCGTAAACACGACGCGATCGCCAGGCTTCACCTGGAGGGCGTGACGCACACCCTTGTCGTCGAGTTTGCCTTCGCCAACGCTGACCACCGTGCCACGGGCCGGCTTATCTTTGGCGGAATCAGGCAGCAGGATGCCGCCAGAGGTCTTCTGCTCGCTGGCCTCCCGCTCCACGACAACGCGGTCACCCAGGGGGATTAGTTTCGGGGCAGCCGCTTTCTTGGCAGCCTTTGTTCCGGTTGCTGACATGCTCGATGGTCCTCTTCTTCTCTCTCGTGAGGGGCTCGAAACGATCGAAAACGTTGGCTCAAGCCAAATCCATGGCGATTCGCGCCATCACTCGCCGACTGGGACAGGCCCAAATACAGCACGCAATGCCGACATCCCTTAGCCCCGAGCGCCATGGTACGGCGACAGCGGGGGTGCCAGGTCGGCACCTCCGGCCTGGACGGCACGACATACTGCAAGTGGCGCGCCCAAAGCAGC
>JBMTLP010000033.1:0-13825 GCA_049433245.1 Pirellulales bacterium | reverse complement strand
CCGACACGTCCGCCAAGAAGGGTCCGATGCCCACCACGGCTGGAATGCCAAAGCCTTCGGCGACGATGGCGGTGTGGCTCCCAGGCCCTCCAAGCTCCGTGGCGAAGCCCTGCACAAACCGACGATCGAGGTTGGCGGTCTCACTTGGCGTGAGGTTGTGGGCCAGAACCACCACAGGCTGCGAAATTTCCGCGAGCGTTTCGCGACGGTGACCGAGAAGGTTGCGAAGCAAACTCTTCTCGATGTCGTAGATGTCGTGCGCCCGCTGCGAAATGTGGTTGTCGAGGCTCTGGAAAACCTTGGCGTATCGCCGCAGGGTCCGGCTGACGGCGTATTCCGGCCACCAGTTGCGATCCCTCACGGAGCTCGTGAGTTCTCCCACCAGCCGATCATCGCGAAGCATTGCCAAGTGAGCGTCGAAAATCGCCGCGTACTGGTCCCCCAACTCGCCCTTCACCGCGTCGCGATTTCGCTGGATGTCGCCGGCAGTGGCTTCGATGGCCTTCGCCAGCCGCTCCAGTTCCATGTCGACGGCGCTGCGGGCGACAAAGCGACGAGGGATGCGAAAGCCCTCGCTGTCGAGCACGAGCGCCTCGCCGATGGTGACACCTGGCGAAACGGCGATTCCTTGAAGTCTGAGCATGGCGCAGTGTTCCCACGCCAGCCAGCGAACCGAGCGAGTTTCAATGGGCCCTTGATGAACAGGTCTCGTCGTTCTTGCGAACGCCCCTGCCCCATCCCCCCCGCACGGTGTGCAGGTTTCAGGCCTTGATCGATCCCGCCGACACTGGCCGGCATCTTAAACCACTTCCACGTTGGAAGTGGTCTCCCGTGATCACCGACCGTTGGCCGCTCGTGGAGATCGCAGGCTCTTTCACCGCGATCAATATCCCCGCAGGCATCGGTCAGCGAAACGAAACGTGTGTCTCCTTCACAATCATCACCCTGCGAAACTGATCGCCACGCAAACGCGGCTTGATTCAGGTGCAGGATCGTCTGACAGCCACAGGTGTGGCCGCCGCCTCATGTTTTGTCTGCCAACTCGGATGCCTCTCACTCCGGGCAACCCGTTCGACAGGCTCTCAAATCTTTGTGACTTCGATCCGTGTGAGCGTACGTCTCACTCATGAAAGTTCTGTTCAAACAGCCGCCCGATGGCAGCCAGCGCTTCGTCAGCGTCGGGACCTGTCGCCTCGATGATCAGTCGCGTGCCTTCCGCCGCAGCCAACGACAGGAGATCGAGAATGCTCTTTCCGTCGGCCCGTTGGGAGTTGCCAACAAACTCAATCCGCGACTGCCAACGCCTCGCTTCGCGGGCGACCAAATCCGCGGGCCGCGCGTGCAGCCCCTGTGGGCTCCCGACAGTGACCTCCCGGGTTCTGAGAACGGCAGCGAGTTGATCGGTCGCCATGTCGATTGGTGTGTTGTCCATGCCCGACACCCAAACTAGGTCGCCACGCCCTGGCGATCCGCTTCTTCCAGCAGGTGCTGCACATCGGCTGGCGACGTGGCACCTTTGAGATCTCGACAAAAAGCGTCATCGCGCAACTGCCGAGAAATATTTTCCAGAGCCCTCAGATGGTCACCCGGACGATCCGGGGGGGAGACCAGCAGAAAGAACAACTGCACGGGATCGCCATCGAGACTCTCGAAGTCGATGCCGTCCTGGCTGATCGCAACCGTCCCCACGAGACGGTCGACGCTGGGATGCTTCGTGTGCGGCACCGCAACACCTCGCCCGATCCCGGTACTGCCGAGATCCTCCCGCTTCATGATCGCTTTGACGATGCTTTCGAGTTGATCTCGAGTGATCTTTCCGGCCTCAACCAGGGCCGCAGCCATCTCGCGAATAACCCCTTCCTTCGACGTCGCTTGAACGTTGGAACGGATCGCATCCACCGCGACAAAATCGGAAAACTTCATGCCGTCATTACCCGGATTCACGCACGGCCGTCAGCAAGTGCTCTGGCAGCCTGTTTCCACAGGCCGTTAGCTGCGGCGGGTGTTTTGCACGTGCTTGTGATCCCGGGTCTTCTCCTTGTGTTTTCTCAACTGCTGCTCGAGTTTTTGGACAGCCCCATCGACACTCCGCCACAACTGGGCCGACACCTCGTGACTGACCAGCTCCTGCATGTGCTCGCCGGAAGCCACAATTTCGACGGCTGGGAGCGACTGGTGCTCAAGGTCCACCGTGACATTCAGGGCGGTCACTCGGTCGAAATACCGCACCAAACGCGAAACTTTGGCCGAAATCTTCGACTGAGTGGCTGGGCTGAGGTGGCCGTGACGGGCCGAAACGTTGATTTGCAAAACGACGATCCACTGCGAACATGCAACGTAGCCGCCAGAACACGCGCTTGGGCGGCCGACAAGCGTCGACGGAGATCATATCACCCCGGCTCACGCCCGGACAATTGCTCAGCGTTTACCCGCAGGATGAGCCCCTTCTCGCGTTGTGAGGCCCACCACCGCACCCCTTCCGCCCGCGTGTCGGCTGCCCCATCCGCCCGGTACTTGAGCCGATCCGAGGCGGCAGGTTCGACGATTTCCTCCAGCTGCCACGCGGCATATCGCCGGACCACCAACGTCGGGTCGTCGAGCGCAGCCACCAACTCAACATCCGCCCCGCCAGCGAGATCCGCGTTAGAAAAGCCGAGCGCGAGCCGGTACACCCGCTCCCCCTCGCCTCCGGGAAGCTGGGTGATGAAGGCCTGCCGCAGCCTGCCCGCGGAGTGCACTCCCCGCGCTAAGGCGAGCGGCACCACCTGCTCCGCAAACGCACGCCAACGACGTTCGCCGAGTCGCTCGCCAAGATCCTCCTCACACAGCAGCGCCACAGCCGCCGTGTAGTCGCCCACCAACGCGAGCGTCGCAGCTGCCACTTCTCGTAACTCCACCCGCCGACTCTGCGTAAGCCCGCGTGCAGCCTCGATCGCCCCCCCTCGCTCGGTGGCCGCCGCCGCCAGCTGAGACGCCGCGGCGATAGCCAGCCGATCGGAGGGCAGCCACGCGTCCTGATCCAGTCCTCCCGCGGTGGCCTCGAGCTGCACACTTGAGGAATCCACACTTGACCACCTCGCGACGGTTCCCGCAGGCAACGTCCCCCCGTCGGGCAACGTCGCCGGGCAGGCCGAACCGAGCAGCGGCGACCAGGCAGCCTCCGTCTCCAAGGCTGCCATCTGGGCAGTCACGAATCCGCCGGTGCCGGGATCTTGCCCGGGCTGACGATCGAGTCCCACCTGCACAACCACGGCGGTTGGTGGTCCCGCGAGCCGCCACTGCAGACCCCCAGCCCGCACATCCACCTCGACCTCTCCGCTGAGCCGCCGCACCACGACGGCGCCGAAGACCAGTTCGACATCGACCCGCGAGACGTCGGCTGCTTCCGCACGACGGAGCACCACCTGCGAACTGGGCATCAGCCGCACCACGACGCCCCCGAGGTCAAGCTCTGGAGCCATCGCTGGTGGCGCCAACAACTGCACCTCCGCAGCCAGCGGCTCACCTGCGAATCCAGCCAGCCACTGGCCGGGCTGCTCGCGATCGGCAACGAGCACGAGCGGCCCTTCAGCCACGCTACCCACAGGCGGCGCAGGCTGAACAGGAGCTGCCGGCAACTCGGCCGGAAGGGGCGGCTCAGGCGCGGGGAGCGGAGGCACCAGCGCGTCGGGGCCCGGCGCGAGCGGGGCCGCAATCGCCAATGCGTCCCCCATCGGCACACTCGGCCCCACGCCCAGGGGTTGCGCCTCAAGCGGCGGTCGCTCAACGGCACTTACCTCCGGCGACCGGTCCTCCTCGGCGTCGGCAGGTCGGGCCTCAGCTGAGGCCACAACTTGCGGAGGGCGTGCCCGCTCCGTGTCCGCGGTCGCATCCTCGCCAAGCGGCATAGGATCAGGAAGAGGCGTTACCGCCACGAGGCCTCCCTGGGGCTGGGGCTGCGTCGCAGCGTCAGCCCCCGCCGCGTCGACATCGACCACCTCGTCGGTGTCAGCCGATGGTTGCACTTCGGCCACCGGGGGCTGCGGCTGGGCATCACGGTTGACGTTCTCCCGTCCCTCGGTGACCGCCGAGGTCCTCCAGAGTGTGAACCCAAGCCCCCCGCCGGCAAGACACAGCAACCCAACCGCCACGGCCACCTGAAGCCACGGCGACGTCCGCCGCGAGCGTCGCTGTCCAGCTGAGGCAGGCTGCGTCGCCGGCTCGATCGAGATGCCTAACTGGGGCGTTTCGTGCTTCACACGCGGCTGCCGGCTCTGGGGCGGCTCGGGCTGCCGTGCCGCCAACGCTGCCTTCGTGCCAACAGGCTGCGGTTCGGTCGGCCGCCCTGCGGCGGCACTCTCGGCCAGTCGACTCGCCAGCACCTTGAGCAGCGGGCCGGTTAAGGTTGCCCCGTGCAGCCGGCGATGCGTGGCCTCCGCCAGCACTGCATGGCAGGCCGACACCTCTGCCAACTGGCGGTCCGACTCCAGGCAGATCCGCTCAAACGCCTCAAGATTCTCCGGATCGAGCACGTTCTCCAGATACTCCGCCACCGAGTTTGCATCCGCCCCCAGTCCACGGCCCTCCACCTTCGGCGGCTCGATGTCAGGCCGTTTTTCGACAGCCTGCATGCGATCCAGCAGGGTCTGAGCCACGCTGCCCTCCGTGACCCGCGCGGCGAGTTCTTCCTTTTCTGGCCCGCTCAGGAGCCCATCACGCCAGGCGAGGAGCGTTCGAAGTGTGAGCCGCATGTGGTCCCTTTCCTGCAGTATCTGCTGCCCTTGGGCCGGTTCGGCCTCGACGGCCCTGCCTCTATATGTGGCAGGGAAGGGCCTGTGCGCGTACAGAAAAAAACCCCGTGACGTGAAAACCGTTGAACACGAACAAGAACCGCACGAAAAACGTACAAACTCCGGAAGTTGCCAACAGGATGGGCAGCCCACGGGGGCACGGTAAAATCAGACAGTTCAGCGTTTGTTACGAGCACCAGCCTCGAGAACTCACACCAACTGACGTAACGATGAATCGCTTGAGCCAAGAGCACCTGCTTCGACAGGCCGCCGGGTTTCTGGAACTCGGCGAACTGCTCATTGAGCCGGATCAACCACTTCCCTCGGCGTCAGCAACCGTGCTGCAACGCGCACTCCACGCCATCGAGGAGATCGAACCGCCGCTCCGGCAGCAGCCCGAAACCATGCTGCTCGAAGCGGAAACGCTGCGGGCTCTTGGCCATTTTGAAGCGGCCCTGCCCCTGTTTCGCCGGGCTGCGGAAGCCGTGCCCCGACGCATCGAACCCTGGCTGGGCATCGGATGGTGCCTGAAGCGACTCAATCGGCTCAACGAGGCGATCGACCGGCTGCGAGAAGGCGTTCAAGCCAGCCCTCGGCAGCCGGTGCTGCACTACAACCTCGCCTGCTACCTGTCGCTCGCTGGGAATGTCCAGCCGGCGATCGACCACCTTACGAAGGCGATCGCCATCGACGGCCGGTTTCGGGATCTGACGCAGGTCGAGCCCGATTTTGACCCGATCCGGTCCGACCCCCAGTTTGTGGCAGTCACGCACCTGGCTTGCTGAAAGAGCCACGCCCAGTTGCTTGCCGCCCCCTCGCCAAGTTTTTCCAGAACGCCCCAATCATGCAGCAAACAGGATGGGGTTGGCGTTTGGACGGTCGAGGCCTTCTCATAGAGCGGCTATGACCGATTCCGTCCTTCCAGTCATGACTGCGCTCTTCGGGTGTCCGGCTGCCGGACAGCCCGCCCAGTATCTTTTTGAGCGGGCGTTCACGGCTGCAGGCCTCGACTGGAGGTTTCTCACCTGTGAGGTTTCCACCGAGGCCCTCGAGCACGCCGTGCGGGGTGGGGTGGCGATGGGATTCCGGGGGTGCCTGCTCGCGGGGCCGCTCCAGCAGCAGGCCGCAACCCTCGTCGATGAAACGACACCGGCCGCAAGCTTCGCGTCCGCAGTCAGTCGAATCGACTTTCGCGATGGGCGTCTGTGTGGCGACATGACAGAAGGACGCGGCACCGTGGAAGCCATTCGCTTGCACGGGGAACCCACCGAACAAGGAGTCCTCGTCCTGGGGACCGATGCTGCCGCACGGGCCGTGGGCCTCGAACTCGCTCTGGCTCGAACCAAACTCGTGATCCTAGCCGGCCACGAACGCGAAGCCCTCTCTCATGCGACCGAAGCCATCGCTGGCCTCGATGCGGCACCGGTCGCTGCCTACCACTGGACCGACCGACTCACCATCCCGGAAGAGGTGAAGATTGTGGTGGCAACCGAACCGATCGACGCGGCGCATGCCTCCGGCATCCAGGGCCTGCGACCCGACCTGATCGTGGTTGACCTGCAAGTCGCCTCGCAGACCTCGCCCTTGATCGCTGTCGCCCGGCAGCACGGCTGCTGCACGGTCGATGGGCACGACGTCCGCTGCGAACAGGCGGCCATCGACTTCCAGGCCTGGACCGGGCTCGAAGCGGATGCCGAGGTGCTTCGCGACGCACTCGACGAGTTTTTTAGCGCCTGATTCGCCTCAGGGAGCGGACTCGAGTCGAGCAATCTTCTCGGCAACCGCCGACGCGGCCGCCTTCACATCGGACACTGGATCGCTGCGGAGTTCTTGCAACCGTGCCACGATCCCCCCAGGGGGCCCGTTCCCCGACGCGTCGACCAGAATCGCCACCGCCTTGATCGCATTGACGACGACGAGCGCACGCTTGTATCGCTCCGACTGCGACTGCTCGTCCGGTCCCGCCTCGATATCCTCAAGCGCTAGCATTTCAGCCAGCGTCTCGTAGGCTTCGTCTCGCCCCAGCCGGGCAAGCGCTGTAGCCGCGTTGTAGCGTACGTCGTCTGACGCGTCCGACAGCAAGAGGACCAGTTGGGCAGCAGCGGCGTCGCCCCCGACGATCCCCAGCGCGAAGGCAGCCGATCCCCTCAGTCGCTGATCGTCGCTTCTCGAGGCCGCCACGATCGCGCTGCTCATCTGCTGCGTGTCGGTGATCTCGGCTCCGGCCGCCTGTAGATTGGCCGTCAACACGGCCAGCGCCTCGACCGCCGCACGTGCGGTCTCGAGGTCGGACAGATCGCCAACGCGAGCCACCAACGGTGGCACCGCGTCGGGCACGGCAAACTCACCAAGGGCTCGGCAAAGATAGAGTTTCAGTTGTTGCGACTGTTCGCTCGTGCGACCTTTGGCCACCTCGTCGTTGAGCACCTTGCCGACCTCAGCCGCGAGTGCCGCGTTTGCCTTGAGTTCCGCTCCCCCGGGGCCACGGAGGTCGTTGGCGAAGTTGAGCGCGGCCTGCCAACGTCCCTCGCTGTCGCGACGGAGGGTGCGGAGATAGGCCTGCGGATCGTTGCCGAGGTGCGCGAGCCAGTGGAACGTCAACCACACGCCGACGATGATCGCCACGATCACCCCGGGCACAAGAAACAACTGCACCAGGAAACCCGCAGACGGAGGCTCCACCGGCGGCAGCATGTCGTCGGCCGTGGGACGGCCTCCCGACCTGGGTACAGCCGAAGTTCCTGCAACCGCCTCTTCCGCTGCCGATGCATGAACCAGCCCAGCCTCCGATGGCATCGGCCCGCTCATGTCAGGCCCTGAGGGCTCAGTTCCAGCGTTCATACGGCTCCCATGCTGCTACTGTTGGATTGTGCAACTGGAAAGAAGTCTAGGGGGACCCACCCATGCGTCAACGTCCGACCGCCTCGACACTGCCGCCAGCCGACAGGGAGCCGTCGCCAGCCTCCGGAGGCGGCTCCACCCCCTCGATCGACGCAAGTTGGCTCGAGACGGGTCAACTCTCGGTGGAGGAGCAGCTCGCGATCGACGAGACGATTCTTGATGAAGCGGAGCGGGGCCTGCGTCCGCAGCGGACCGTCCGAACCTGGATGTCGGACGAGTTTGTGGTGGTTGTCGGATCTTCCAGCCACCTGGAGACCGAGGTCGACGTGGCGGCATGTCGCCAAGCGGGAGTGCGGGTGGTGCGGAGGCCAAGCGGCGGAGCCACGGTGGTGCTCGGGCCGGGGTGCCTGATGTGGTCGGTGATCACCCCGTATCCTGATGCCATGCCGAGCGTAGACACCCTCCATGCCGAGGCCCTCGATCCGCTCTGCTGTGGGTTCGGCGAGGAAGGCCTCCCGGTGACACGCCGGGGCACCAGCGACCTGGCCTTGGGAGATCACAAAGTTTCCGGCAACGCCCTGCGGGTCCGAAAACGCGCCGTGCTCTACCACGGCACGCTCCTCGACCGTTTTGATATCGCCGCCGCGATGGCGCTGCTCAAGCACCCTCCACGCGAACCGGCGTATCGGGAGGGGCGGGCCCACACCTCGTTTCTGACCAACCTCAACCTGGGGCGAGAGCGGCTGGAGCAACTCGTCCGCCGCGCCTTCTCCGCCTCGGCAACCGCGGCCCCCTGCGAACCAGCCCGCGTCGCAGAACTGCTAAGAGACCGCTACCAGTCGCTTGCATGGAACGAACGCTTGTAGCTCGGCTTGGGCGACGGTGCCGTTGACGTAGCGGACACTCGGGCGACATACGGACCCCGGAACCGCTCTGGCGGCATTAGGGCACGCGCTCGGCCCGGCTGCATGTGGAACGGGTGGGGTGGGGCAGTCTAGGAAAGCCTGTGATGTCGTGTCGGTTGGAGAGTGTGCCCACGAAGCGGTGATTGCCGCGGGTGAGGAACGCCGATGAATATTCCTGAGAACGGCGTGGGATGCCATGAGTAAAGCCGTCTTTCGAACAGTGGTTCTGCTCCCTATACTCCCCCGCCCGTCCGACAGGATGTCGTTCGATCAAATGCAACAGGAGGTTGCTTTCCATGCGTTTGCACATGCATGCCGCCGATGTGCGGCACCTCGTGACTCGGTATTTCCTCGACCTCGGCGCGACCATTGGGGAAGTGTCTGACCTCCAGGAAAATGTCCGGATCGATCGGGGTCAGTGCGTGGCACGCTGCTACCGCGTCGCCGACATGTTTGCGATGTGGCTGATCGACATCGGAATCCTGCAGTTCTACGACGCGGATGGTGAGATGCTGCAGACGGTCAATCTCTTCGCGGAGATCCAACCACACCGCGCCGCCGCCTGATACCTCCTGTTGAAACGATGGGGTCGAACACGTCAGCCGGTCGCTGACGCTGATCGCCGTCTGTCTGCACAACAGGCCTTGATCGCTTCTTGGTGAACCCTGCGGGCCAAAGCCATGCACGCCTCTCCCCCGATTCGTTTGGTGGACAACTCCCTTCGCCTGTCGATCGTGATCCCTGCGGTCACGAGCGCGGCGGAGCTCGAAGAGACGCTCCTCAGCGTGCTCGAGAATCGTCCTGAGCAGTGCGAGGTGATCGTTGCCCTCGCGTGCGAGTACGACGATCCGTGGAACCTCCGCGATGAGGTCACGTTCGTACGTGCTCCTGCAGGTGCGAGCACGATCGGGTGCGTGAACCTCGGCATCTCCTCCGCGTCGGGCGAGATCGTGCATGTGCTCTCGGCGGGCTGGAAGGCGACGCCCGGCTGGACCGACATCCCGCTTGAGCGATTTGCCGATCCCGACCTGGCAGCAGTGATCCCGCTCACGGTTTCGGCAGACAACCAAGAGCGAGTGGTGTCGATGGGCATGACGTACACCCGCGGCGGCCGTCGCCGAGTGCGGGTGCCGTCGGGGTCACGAGCGAACGTGACCGCCATTGCGAATGCGATCGCCTCAGTCAATCGACCGAGCCGCAGTCAGGTAGTGGGGCCACTGATTGACGCAGGCTTTTGGCGGGCTGAGATGCTCAACGCTGCCGGCCCTGGCTTTGCCGCATGCTGCGGCGAGTCGATGGCTGATGCCGATCTCGCGGTGGCGATTGAGGCGGCGGGAGGCGTGACAATCCTGGAACCCGCGTCACTGGTAGTTGCCGGTGGCACGCCAACCGCGTCCAGTCGATTCCGCGACGGTTTGCACGCCGAGCGGCTCTTCTGGCGATCCGTCTCAGGCCAGGGGCTCCTCCCGCTGCTGGTGTCGCACCTGTTTGTCGTGCTTGGTCACGCCCTCATCTCGATGCCGTTGGGAACGGTGCCCATGCTCGCCGGACGGCTGATTGCCGCGATGCAGTTTGGTTCCTATGGCAGCCGCTATCGGCAGCTGCGTTCGCTTTCGGAAGCCCGTCACCACACCGAGGCCCATCAAGACGAACGAGCACAGGAAAGCCCGTCGGTGCGGTCCGAAGCAGGGGAGGACGAACTACCCAGGCCACGGCACCTTGATCGCCGCGGCAGCCTTCGTCGTTCCGCGTAAGTAGGTGCCGCCGAGGCCCGTGGTGGCTCATGGACGTGGGCCGAAACGTGGTATACTCAGGTCATGCCTCCGTAGCTCAATTGGATAGAGCGTCGGCCTCCGGAGCCGAAGGTTACAGGTTCGAGCCCTGTCGGGGGTACTGCCCGCTCGACCTCTAGCTGGCTCTGCACGTCGGCGTCCGTGAGTGTGTCGACGCTCGCGCCTTGCCTCGTGACCACACCGATGCCAGCCTGCCACGAGTCTGACGTTCGCTCCACGCGCCCCCACGAAGCAATCGTCAACATCGCGGCGTATCTCTTCACGCCACTCGACCGGTTGCCCGAACGGCGTCAGGAGTTGAAAAGCCTCTGCCGCTCCGAGGACTTGAAGGGCTCGATTCTGCTGAGCCCTGAGGGCATCAACCTGTTCATGGCCGGACCGCGTCAGGGCGTCGACCGACTGGTGGACACGCTGCGAAGCGACCCACTGATGGCAGCGCTCAAGACCAAAGAGAGTTTCAGTGACCGTCAGCCCTTTCGTCGCCTGCTCGTCAAGATCAAGAAGGAGATCATCGCCTTCGGCATCGAGAGCGTGGCGCCGCAGAAATACACCTCGAAGAAGTTGCCGGCGAGTCAACTCAAACAGTGGCTCGACGAAGGACGTCCCCTGACCCTGCTCGACACGCGGAACGACTACGAGATCGACCTGGGCACGTTTCGCAACGCCCTTCCCATCGGTGTGCAGCACTTTCGCGACTTCCCTGCCGCGGTTCGCAAGCTGCCTGTGGAACTCAAAGACCAACCGATCGTGATGTTCTGCACGGGGGGCATTCGCTGCGAGAAGGCGGGGCCGTTCATGGAGCAGGAAGGCTTCCGCGAGATTTACCAACTCGAAGGGGGCATTCTGCAGTATTTCCAAGACTGCGGCGGAGCGCACTACGACGGCGACTGTTTTGTGTTCGATCACCGCGTCGCCTTGAACCCGCAGCTCGAAGAGACCGCCACCACGCAGTGCTACGCCTGCCAGCATCCCCTCACCGTGGAGGACCAGCAGTCGGAGCACTATGTCTGCGAGGTGTCGTGCCCCTACTGCTGGGAGCCGACTGGTCACGAGCCTGCCGTCGCTCTTGCCGATCGAGAAGCCGCCATCCAAGCGGTCTGCTCCCCCCTGCCCGGTACCGGCCCATACCACAGCCAACGGCCTCTCAACGTGCCAGCCCGCTACGACCGCTGGACGCTGATCGACTTTCTTTGCGACTTCCTCCCGCACATTTCTCGCCAGGAGTGGCTCACGGTGATTGACCGCGGCCATATTCTTGAGTCCGAGGCCGCTCTCTCCGCGGAGGTCATCGTGCGGGGTGGCCAGCGACTGGTACGTCTGGAGCCCGACATCACCGAACCGGCAGTCAACGCCGCCATCGGCGTCTGCCATTGGGAAGCCGACTATGTGGTGTTCAACAAGCCCGCTCCGTTGCCCATGCACCCCTGCGGGCGTTTCAACCGCAACAGCATGACGTCGATCCTGAGCCTCGCCTTCCCGGGCGAGTACCTCACCCCCGCCCATCGCCTCGACGCCAACACCACAGGCATCGTTGTGTTCTCCCGCAGCCGTCGTGCTGCCAAGGCGATCCAGTCGCAGTTCGAACGCGGCGAGGCGGCCAAGACGTACCTCTGCCGCGTGCTTGGTCATCCTGAATGGAAAGTCACCACGTCAACGCAGCCGATCTCGAGCCAACCCGCCGAGAACGGTTTTCGTGTGGTCGACACCACAGCAGGAGATCCGGCAGAGACGTCGCTTCGCGTGGTGAAACGGTACGCCAATGGCGAGGCACTCGTGGAAGCCGTGCCGAAGACGGGGCGCACGAACCAGATTCGCGTGCACCTCTGGGATCTCGGCCACCCGATCGTGGGCGATCCGGTGTACCTCACCCAGCAGCAGCTCGGCACGCAGCAGACCATCGGGCCCGATGACCCACCGATGTGCCTCCACGCCTGGCGGCTCTCCTTCCAACGTCCAGGCGACGCCACGCCCGTCACCCACGAGACGGATCGGCCGGCGTGGGCTGAGTGAGCCGCCGTGCCGCTTCGAGCATGGTGGCCGCATGGATCGCCACCGTCTGCTCCACGTCTTGGCAGTATCCGCCGCCGAGCACCACGGCCACCGGAATGCCCGCGCGCTGCGCCGCATCAAATACGATCCGGTCTCGTTCCAGCAGGCCCGCAGCCGAGACTGCCAGTCGCCCCAACCGATCCCCTTCGTAGGGATCCGCGCCCGCGATGTAGAGCACCAGGTCGGGTTGGCCCGCGTGCACCGCTGCGCGAGTCGCCTGATCGACCGCCTCGAGGTAGGGCTCGTCAGCAGTGCCGTCTTCCAGTGGAATGTCGAGCGAGCTAGCCACTTTACGTAGCGGAAAGTTGCGACCACCATGCACCGACACCGTAAACACAGTGTCGTCGCCAGTGAAGATGTCGGCCGTACCGTTTCCCTGATGCACATCGAGGTCGAGAATGGCAGCGCGACGGATGAGACCTGCCGCCTGCAACTCACGGACAGCAACGGCAGTGTCGTTGAACACGCAGTAGCCCTCGCCAAACGCAATCCCCGCGTGATGGGTGCCTCCGGCGAGACTGGCAGCCAACCCGTCGCTCATCGCCGCTCGGGATGCATCGACAGCAGCCCCCGTGCTCCGACGCGACCGCTCCACGAGTTGGACGCTCCAAGGAAAACCGATCCTCCGCACCTCGGCCGGCGTGAGTGTGCCCGTGAACACCCGCTCGAGATACGCTGCATCGTGCACGCGCCCGAGCGAGGAACGTGAAGCCGCCTGCGGTTCATGAAACGAGAACCCCGTCCCCAACCCTTCCAGCCGCTCGCGGAGCAACCGGTACTTGGCGAGCGGGAAAGAGTGCCCAGGGGGCAACGGGAGTTCGTAGCGGTCAGAGGGAAAGAGTCGCATCGATGGTCTCTCGCGTCACCGACCTGCTAGCCGTCTCGGTCGGTGTCACCTTAGCCAACCGCTTGGTAAGTGTCTTCCCTTCTCGCGGCCCGGCATCGAGGACCCGCGTTGGTCGCGGTGGTAAGATGCGGAAGTTGTTTCCACTTGGACCACGCGTTGACTGGAAAGCAAACTGATGACGACGCTTCTCAAAACAGTGCTCGCTGTTTCACTGTGCCTTTCGCTGGCTGTCGCAGCCCGCAGCGACGAGCCTTCTGCTCCGGCGGGAGACGCACCTCAAGGCATGGCCTGGGTTCCCGGCGGCTGGTTCACCATGGGATCAGAGGAGTTTCCCGACGCACTTCCGCTCCACCGTGTTTCCGTCGACGGTTTCTGGATGGACACCCACGAAGTCACCAACGCGGAGTTTGCCAAGTTTGTGGAGGAGACGGGCTACGTGACGGTCGCGGAGCGCCCGATCGATCCTGAGAAGTTTCCCGGCGTGCCAGCGGAAAACCTCGAGCCCGGTTCGATCGTATTCGCCCCACCAAGTTCCCCCGTGCCCCTCGACAACCACCTGCAGTGGTGGAGTTGGGTGAAGGGCACGAGCTGGAAGCACCCTGAAGGACCGCACTCCGACAT
>JBMTLP010000032.1:0-14054 GCA_049433245.1 Pirellulales bacterium | reverse complement strand
CCACGCCAACAAAGTCTGGATACCGCGTTTCCGGCGAAATCCCGTCCCCTTGTCCAGCGGCTTCTGGGTGGTGTACCGGACCCAGGTAGGTATGGGCCCGATTGCCCTTGAAGAAGCGGTCTTCCCACTGCACCACCATGCCAAGGTGCTGATTGTTGAGCAGCAGCACCTTGACCGGGATTTTTTCGCAGTGGCATGTGGCGAGCTCCTGGACATTCATCAGGAAACTGCCGTCCCCGTCGATATCCACCACCAGAGCGTCTGGGCAGCCAACGGCGGCCCCCATCGCTGCGGGAAGGCCGAATCCCATCGTTCCAAGGCCGCTGGACGAAAGCCAGCGACGCGGCTTCCGGAACTTGAAGAACTGGGCCGCCCACATCTGGTGCTGCCCCACGCCCACAGCCACCACGGTGTCGCGATCGGCCGTCAGTTTGGACAGTTCAGCGATCGCCTCCTGGGCAAGAATGCCGGAGTAGCTGGTGTCGTAGGAGAAGGGATCTTCGGACTTCCAGTGGGAGATCTGAGCGTGCCAGTCGTCAAGGCTCGCTGTCGGAGCCTCAACCACCTTATTGAGGGCTGCCAAGGCCTCTTTGACGTCGGCCACAATCGGCACGTGGACGAGTTTGTTCTTGTTGATCTCGGAGGGATCGATGTCGATGTGCACGATAAAGCCATGCTCGGCGAATTTCTCGACATTGCCGGTCACGCGATCATCAAAACGAACACCCACGGCGATTAGAAGATCAGCCTCGTCCACGGCGTAGTTGGCGTACACGCTGCCGTGCATGCCGAGCATGTCGAGCGAGAGGGGCTGGTCGCCTGGATAGGCGCCGAGGCCCATCAGCGTCATCGTGACCGGGATCCCGGTTTTGCGGACAAGTTCACGCAGTTCTGCGGCAGCGTCGCCAGTGATCACCCCGCCACCGGCATAAATAACCGGCTTTTTTGCTCGCTTGATCGCCGCAGCCACCTGGGCGATCTGTTCAAGGCGCACCGGCCGTGGATCCGGCTGGTAGCCCGGGAGGCACATCGGAGCGTCGTAATCGGGCACAATCTGCGAGAGTTGCACGTTTTTTGGCAGGTCGATCAGCACCGGACCCGGGCGGCCCGTGGTGGCGATGTGGAACGCTTCTCGCATCACGCGTGGGATATCAGCGGCGTCGGTCACCAGGTAATGGTGCTTGGTGATGCTCCGGCAGACTTCAACAATCGGCGTTTCCTGGAACGCGTCGGTGCCGATCACGCTCGTGCCAACCTGGCCGGTCAGGGCGATCAGCGGCACGCTATCCATCCGCGCATCGGCGATGGCCGTCACGAGGTTCAAGGCGCCTGGACCACTGGTGCCCATGCAGACCCCCGGTTTTCCGGTGCTGCGGGCATAGCCCTGAGCGGCAAACGCGCCCCCCTGCTCATGCCGCGGCAGGATTGTTCGCAGCCGATCGGCGTAGCGGGTGAGCGCCTGGTGCAGCGGCATGCTCGCTCCGCCTGGATAGGCGAAGATCACCTCCACGCCATGCCGAACGAGCGACTCGACCACCGCGTCGGCGCCGAGGACGAGCGTATCGGAAGTGCGGGGGCGATCAGCCGTGGCCATGGACTACTCTCCGTGGGGATAGGGGTTTGTTCTGCAACAACAATACCCGACACGGCGAGATTAGGGGTGAAAACGCTGTTTCGCAAGGTTTTTGCGGCAGGCCCGGGAGGGACGCATGCCTTGTCAGTTTCCGATCCCGGCAAGACAGCCTCACTCGGCAGGACTTGGGACTACACGGGTGAGCGTCGCTCCCCGGTAATCGGCACCGATTTTGGCGACTGCGGGGGATTCGACGAGGACGAACCGGTTGGCATTGGTGGCCTCCCAGACGAACTCCGTGAGCCGCGGATCCGATGGCGTGTCCACCCGCATCCGCCTCCCGTCGCGGACGTAGATGCCCCGCATCACACCGCGGACCTGCAGATGAAGCCGCCCGTCCGCCTGTTCCGAAATCTCGGCCGGGTAGGTAAATCCGGCGGGGAGTGACAGCTTCCAGTGGCCGGTGAGATCCGCTGCGGCAAGTTCGACGTCGCGGGCAAGTTCCGCGAGGGTCGTCGCTTGAGTCGTTAGGTCGGCGATCGCTGCCTGCAGTCGCGACACGTCCCCGGCGAGTTGGTCGAGTTCGACGAGCGGCTGGGCAGACCGTGGCCGAGCAGGCTCGCCCAAACCGGATGCCGTTGCCGCGTTGACCAGCGTGGTAGCGATCAGCCAGGCTGTAACCTTCAGGGGAAATCGCCAGTCGCGATACATGAGGGGGCTCCGAGGGACGCGTTGTGAGACGGCACAAGAGCGTGACATGGATGACGAGCGATTGCGAGTGGAGCTACCGGCAGGTGGGCAGCGGACTGTTGGGCGGAGTGTGCCGCGTCGTCCTCGTGCTTTGCCTGCTTGTTGCAGCCGGTTGTGGGCGGCCGCAGGCGTTTCCATCTCGGCCGATCACCCTGATTTGCCCGTGGTCCGCCGGTGGCGGCACTGATCGTGTGTCCCGGCAGATGGCGATGCAGCTTGAGCGTCGGCTGGGTGTGCCGGTGAATGTGATCAACGCCACCGGTGGATCGGGGGTGACGGGCTTCACCCGCGGGGCGAGGAGCCGGCCAGACGGATACACACTGATGATGATGACCGTGGAGCTCTCGATGCTCCATTGGCGTGGCTTGACGACGATCACCCACAACGACTTCGCCCCGCTGTGCCTGCTCAATCGAGATGCGGCGGCGGTCTTCGTTCGCGACGACGCACCGTATCTATCACTGCAGGATCTCGAGGCGGCGATCCAAGGCGCGGCCACGCCCCTCAAGGCCAGCGGGACCGCGCAGGGGGGAATTTGGCATGCCGCGTTGGCTGGGTGGCTCGACAGTCGTGGTATGCCGGCCGACGCCGTCACCTGGATCTCGCTCAATGGCTCTGGGCCGTCGCTCCAAGAACTGATGGCGGGAGGTCTCGATGTTGTCTGCTGTGCGGTGGCGGAGGCCGATGCGTTACTGGCCGCCAAACGCGTGCGATGCCTGGGTGTGATGGCTGCGGAGCGGCTGAAGACGGCCCCGGATATTCCGACCTTTCGTGAGCAGGGGGCCGACTGGGAGATGGCGGGCTGGCGCGGCCTGGGGGTGCCAGCACAGGTACCGGCGGAACGCGTGGAGGTCCTGAGAGCTGCAGCGGACGCGGAGGCTACGAGCGATGAGTTTCGGGAGTTCTTGGCCCTCGCAGGCTTTGATCACTCATACCAATCAGCGGCCGACTTCGCTCCGACACTCGAGCAGCAGGACAAACTTTTCGAAAGGGTAATGACAAGCGAGGCACTCGGCGGTGTGGCGGCCGACGCCGAAGGGGGCATGGTTTTTCCTGGCTTGATCGCGGGGCTGCTCGGTGTGGCGGGAATCGTCGCGGTCGCGAGCCGCTCCCGCCACGAGGCTGCGGGCCGTGCGCCGTCGTCACTGCCGACGTCGCCACCCTCGTTGCCTGCTGGGAGCTCCACAGAAAACCCTCTGCAGGCTGGTGTGGTCGTGCTGACGGTGGCTGGCTTCATCGCCACGGTTGATCTGCTCGGCTTTGTCGTGGCTGCGTCGGCGTTGCTACTCGTGTTGCTCGTGCGGTTTGGGACGCGTCCGCTCCAGGCTGTAGTGCTCTCGCTGCTTGCCGCCAGTGTGGTGCAGTTGGTCTTCGCTGGTTTGCTGCGGGTGCCGTTGCCCCGTGGTCTGTGGCTCGATGGCTAAGCGACTACAGCAGCCCTCCGACTCCATTCACCTCTCATCCGGGACATCCCGACCATGTCCGAGATTCTCACTGCCTGCTTTACGACTCTGGCCGATCCGCTCGTGTGGGGCGTGGTGATGGCAGCGGCGGTCTACGGTGTGGCGATCGGGAGCATGCCTGGTCTCACCGCCACGATGGGTGTGGCCCTGTTTGTGCCGGTGACGTTCTGGCTGCCGCCGGTGCCTGCTCTGGCTGGTATCGCCACGATGGTGGCGTGTGCCATCTTCGCTGGAGATATCCCCACCACATTGCTTCGCATCCCTGGAACTCCGGCATCGGCGGCGTATGCGACCGAGGCGCACGAACTCGCGCAGAAAGGGCAGGCGGGCCGGGCACTGGGAACCGCCCTCGTGGCAAGTGTTACCGGAGGTTTGTTTGGGGCCTTGGTCCTCATCCTTCTTGGGAGTCGGTTGGCCGGGATCGCCTCCTGGTTTAGCGTCGCGGAGTACTTCTGGCTCTACACGCTCGGCCTGAGCTGTGCAGTCCTGGTGGCTCCTGGAAGAGTCAGCCTCAGCCTCGTCAGCCTCGCGGTTGGCCTGCTCTGTTCCACCGTCGGGCTCAGTGCTGTGCACGCCGAACCCAGGTTCACCTTTGGTGTTCCTGAGTTGCTCGGTGGTGTGGGCTTTATCCCAGCGATGGTGGGCCTGTTTGGCATGTCGGAAGTGCTTCGCAATGCCCTGACCATGGCTCCTGAGCCTGGCGAGGAAGTTTCCTCGACGGCCGCGGTAGCGATCGGGGCGCGGTCCGCCGAGGGAAGTGAGCACGCCCAGCCGCTCGTGGCGGTCGCCCTCGGCCAGCTACTTTCGCGCCCGTTTGCCTGGCTTCGTTCGGCGGTGCTTGGGGTGTTTGTGGGCGTGCTTCCCGGCGCGGGTGCCGATATTGCCAGCTGGGTTGCCGCTGCGGCATCGCCCCGCCGAGATAACGCCTCTGCCGATGATGGCAAGATCGAGCGGATCGCCGATGCCTGCACCGCCAACTCGTCGTCGCTGGCCGCTGCCTGGATTCCCGCGCTCGTCTTCGGGATCCCCGGAGACTCTGTGACAGCGATGGTCATCGGCGTGCTGGCGATGAAGAACGTTGACCCTGGTCCTGACGTGTTTGAGAAGCAGGCCCCGCTCGTTTACGGAATCTACCTGACCTTCATGCTCGCCAACCTGGTGCTCCTTCCCGTGGGGCTCGCTGCGATCCGCGGCGCCGGGTACGTGATGCGAACGCCGCCGCGGATCCTGCTCCCGATGATCGTCCTCCTGTGCGTGGTGGGAAGTTTTGCCATCAACGGGAGCCTGTTTGATGTAGGGCTGATGCTCGTGTTTGGCGTTGTGGGCCTAGTGTGCGACAGGCTTACCATTCCCGTTGGCCCGATGGTGCTGGGAATCATCCTCGGTGGGCCGTTAGAGGAAAGGTTTGTGCAAACCCTCAGTGGCGGGCGAGGCAACCTGATCGCCTTCGTGGAGCGGCCCGTCGCGGCGGTGCTGGCAGGAGTTGTGGCTGTGATCTGGCTTGCCGCCAGTTTCAGAGTCGTTGTACATCGCCGAACGCAGGGGACGGTCCGTGCCACGGATGACTAATGATCCGCGGCGATCGCCAACGTCAGGCTCGTCACCAGCGTGTTCATCGCGATCAGATGCTTGCTCGAGAGGCTTTCCCTGGTATACACCCCCAGCAAGCCGAGCGGTTGGAACCCCAGCATCAACGGGTAGCCAACGAAGCATGTGGCGTCCTTCGGCAGCGTGATGGTTCGGTGGGCATCTGTCTGGCAGAACTGCTGGGGCTGCTGCCGCGAAATGATGGATTCGATCACGTTGGGGGCAACGCCTTGCATCTTGGGCGAGGAAGCGGCGATTCGCTCCACCGCACTTCCCTCGGCGGCGTAGTGCCACACCTCCATGGCCAGCAGGTCCAGTTGCGAGGCTCCTTCTGACACGACATCGATAAGCCGCTCCGTCAAACTTCCTGACGCTGTCAGGAGAATCCCAGCCACTGCTGTGAAGGCTGAGATTTCTGCTTCGGTCATGAGGTCGCTGACGTTGCGGGCCACGGCGTAGACCGCCGACTCCTCGGTCACAGCGCGGGCATTCCACTCCAGCCAAACGTAGTGTCCGTCTGCATGTCGGTAGCGATTACGGAAATGCCTCGTTGGGATTTGTTCGGCGAGTGTGGAAAGTTCGTGGCGAGTGCGTTCGCGATCATCAGGATGTACGTAGTTGAGAAAGGGCTGCCCTTCGAGATCGTGAGGCTCATAACCAAGCATCGGCTTCAGATTGTTGTTGAGGCGATGGAAGGTGCCGTCGAGCTTCGCGATGCAAAAGAGGTCGAGCGAGAGATCGAAGAACCGCACGAGTTCCTGTTCAGCACGCCGCTGCCCAGACTCCAGGTAGTAGGTGACCGCGGCCGCAACTTCCCCAGCATTGGCAGGTCGTTTCGACGGGGAGGCTGCGAGGCATCGCTTGGCGAGGGTCACGAGCGGGATGGGAGCGTTGCTGCGGTCGAGTCGCTCAATCGCATCGCGCAGATCTCCGGCTGCGGCTTGCCGACAGCGATCCTTAACGCTCTCAGCGTCAAACGGTGCGTGGCCGGTCAGGATTTCGCAGAGCACACTGCCGAGCCCAAAGACGTCGGAACGAAAATCGACATGATCGACATCGCCCCGGGCTTGCTCGGGCGGAAGGTAGGAAGGCGTTCCCACGATCGTGCCCGAGACGGTGTGGTCGCGCTCAGGGAGCGCGGCCGTTTGGTCGGGATCGCGAGCAGGGCTGGGGCGCCCTGGCGGTGGCGCAGGGTCTGCTTTTGTTGAGCCGCTTGAAGACGCCGGTGTGGTTTCACGGAGAAACTTTGCTACGCCCCAATCCATCACACTCACCACGCCGTGCCGGCAGATCATGATGTTGGAAGGCTTGATGTCGCGGTGGATCACGCCTGATTCATGCGCCGAGGCGACTGCCTGGCACACGTCGGAAAAGTAGGTCAGGAGCCGAGGAAGTTCACGGTCGCGATCGACGATGTTCCGGAGCTCGTGCCGGAGGGTCTGGCCCAGGAGCAGGTCCATCACGATGAAGACCTGGCCATCGAGCGTCGCTCCAAACTCGTGGATGCTGACGATCCCAGGATGCTGAAGTTGGCTCGCGATGCGAGCCTCCCTGAGGAACCGATCCAACCCCGCAGGCTGACGCTGCTGAGACTCGTCCATGATCTTGATGGCCACGGATCGGCACAGCTGAGAGTCCCATCCTTCGTACACAACCCCCATCCCGCCGCGGGCGATCTTGCGGACGAGTTGGTAGCGATGATCGTCACCAAAGCCAGAAACTGCCTCACGCTTGTGCGGGGGAGAACTCGTGAGACTCTTGGTGTCTTCCCTTTGGCGGAAGTGGGTCCCTGACTCTGCCGAGGCCTGTGATTGGTCGTCGCCTCCGAACGAGATGGTCAGGTGATCGTCCATCCAGATCTCCGGTCACTGAGGGGACGCAGGCTGGTCAAGGCTCGGCACGGGGATCAGCACTAATCGGCGGACGTCAGCAACGGTCGTGCCCGGAACGGTGGTGGCCCGCAGGCGCAGCGTGGCCTCTGCCGCCGGAAGATTTAGGCTTCCCAGGGAGAGAGTGCGGAAGGGCTTGTCGTAGCTCTCGCTGCCTCGATCCGTTCGGTCTTCACCGACGTTGAGCGGCGGATCCCAGGCCTCGGTGATCACAACCTCGGGCGTCGCCGTGCCCGAGTCGCTGCCCGACTCGCTCTCGCACGACAGTTGAATCGTGGAACCTACGTCTGCTGCCGGGCATGTGTACCAGA
Organism: Pirellulales bacterium; assembly: GCA_049433245.1. Taxonomy (GTDB): domain Bacteria; phylum Planctomycetota; class Planctomycetia; order Pirellulales; family UBA1268; genus M30B53. The sequence continues at coordinate 6,481 of JBMTLP010000032.1, read as the reverse complement.
GAACGGCCTCATAGCGTCCTGGCGTGAGTACGTTGACGGTCCACGCGATGTGACCGTTGGTGGAAGTCCAGTTGGTGAAGAACGAGCAGTTGGGAGCCTTGCCACTTCGTTCCACGCCCCCGTGTCCGTGGCCGTCTCGAGCAGGCAACTCCGTGTTGGGGGCCCCTGGAAAGCCCACAGGAAATCGCTCTTCGCGAGGAGCCGGAACTGCCTTGAGCACATCTCTCGTCCAGGCGGACGCGATACCTTGCAGTTGGTTGGCGATCTCGGGCTGTGAAGCAGAGACGTCTTTCGTTTGGGCTGGGTCGGCCAGCATGTCGTAGAGATGTCCCTCGTGGTCGAGGCGATGTGAGGCCGTGCGGATGCTCACTCGTCCGCGAAATGACGACACGATCGGGCGGGTCGCAAGGGTCTCGGCCAGCTGAGGAGCATCGCCGCGGTCGGTGAGCAGAGCGGAGAGGTCAACCCCATCAAGTGGTAGGCAGCCCTCAGTCGACCTGCCACTGAGCCCCGCGAGGGTTGGCAGCAGGTCGATGGCGGCCGTGGGTTCCGAGATGCGCTTGCCGGCAGGAATCGCAGCCGGCCAACGCACGCAGCACACGCTCCGCACGCCACCGTCATCGGTTGAGCCTTTGCGGCCCCGCATGTTTCCACACCAGCGGAAACTGTTGGGGCCGTTGTCGGAAAAGAAGACCACGATCGTGTCGTCGGTCAGCTCGCAGTCGTCCAGCGTGGCGAGGAGCCGACCGACGTTGGTGTCGAGGTTTTCCACCATCGCCAGCGCCGCTCGCGTGAACACCGGGTCTTCTTGTTCTCGCGTTTGCGCGAGAGCGCGATCCTCGAAGCGTCCCCAGTCCTCATCGGGAACACTCATTGGGGAGTGCGGGGTGTTGTAGGCCACATAGCAGAGGAACGGCGATTGTTTGTGCGAGTGCAGAAAATCGATGGCTTTGTTGGTGATGTCGTCGCTGATGTACCCGGTGCCGGTGACAAACTCACTGTCGGATTCCATTGGGGGATCGAAGTAGTCACCCCAGTGTCCTTCAGTAAAGCCATAGAAGCGGTCGAAGCCGCGGGCCAGCGGGTGGTATGGCCATTGCGTGCCGTTGTGCCATTTGCCAAAGCAGCCCGTCGCGTAGCCTCCGTCGTGAAAGACCTCGGCGAGCGTGCGCTCGAGTGGTGAGAGGCGTTGTTGTCCCTCGGTCACCCCACGGACACCCCCTCGGGGATGCCAGCGTCCGGTCAGCAGTTCTGCTCGCGTGGGTGAGCAGACAGGCTGGACAAAAAACGTTTCCAGGAGGCAGCCGTCCGCGGCGAGGGAATCGATCGACGGGGTTGAGAGGGTGCGGTTACCGGTAATCGAGAAGTCGCCCCAGCCGGCGTCGTCAGCAAGGATCACGACCACATTGGGTGGTCGGTCGGGGCTGCGGTGGGGTGTGGCGACACCGACATCCAAGGCCTCCACAGCCACGTCAGCAATCGCACCCGCCAAGGGATTCACACGGCCCTTCCCGTCGGGATGCAGTCGGTTTCCCAAGAAGATCACAAACAGGTCCAGTTTGGGATCGATCCAGAGCGAGGTCCCTGTAAAGCCACCATGACCAAACGCTGCCGGGGAGAGCTTGGAACCGCGGTTCGAGGAGAAGCCGGTCTGCTTGTCCCAGCCCAGGCCGCGAATGCCATCGCCCGGGACCGTGACGGGCGTGTTCAGCGTGGCAAGCGTAGCCTCGGAGAGCACGCGGGCTCCATCGAGCTGACCGCCTCCGAGCAGCCCGCGGGCATAGCGGGCAAGGTCGTCGGCGGTGGCGAAGAGGCCTGCATGCCCTGCGACGCCATCCAACTTCCAGGCACGCGGGTCGTGAACCTCGCCACGGATCCAGGAGCTTGCTCGCTGCTCGGTGGGGGCGGCTCGTTGTTTTCTCGTGGCGTCGGGTCTGTAGCCGGCATCCTGCATGCCGAGCGGCTTAAAAATGCGTTCGCGGGTGACCTCGTCGAGCGACTCACCACGCAGGGTCTCCACGAGTTTTCCGAGCACGATGAAGTTGACGTCAGAGTAGATGAACCGCTCACCGCGCGCTGCGAGCGGCGTGAGAAGGCAGATCCGTCGCCAAGCTTCCTCGACGCCCTGTTCGTAATCCGCCAACGCGTTGTCGGCGATCAGTCCGCTGGTGTGGGTGAGCAGATCGCGGACGGTGATGCCTTCTTTTCCGTTGGCGGAAAAGGCGGCAAGGTGTTTGGCTACCGGTTCGTCGAGCGAGAGCACCTGCTCCTCGACGAGTTGCATGATCGAGGTGGCCGTCGCGATGGGCTTGGTGAGCGAGGCCAAGTCGAACAGGGTGTCGCGGGTCATCGCCTCCCGCGTGGGCTCCACCTGCCGGTCGCCGAAGCATTCCAGCCAGGCGATCCCGTCTCGGCGTCCGATGCACACCACGCAGCCCGGGGTTTCACCCGCTTCGATAGCCTCAGTCACGAGCGGACCGATCCGCTGCAGCACCTCTGGATTGAGCCCGAGGGCAGCCGCGGCGTCTCCACCAACGTCTGCGGCGAGACCACAACTGAGGGAGGGCAGAGCGAGCCAGCTCACCGGGGCCAGGCAGATCGTAAGCAGCAGGGTGAAGCGGATGGGCATGGTGGACTCTGCAGTGGGATCAGCCGGTGATCAGCCGGGGATTGAAGCGACCTTCGTTGATCGTGGGGCGTTCCGGCCTGCCTTTGTGGTCGTAGGTGAGGGTCATGTTGTCGAGACCGAGCAGCCAGAGAATCGACGCGTGGATGTCGCGGACGTGCATGCGGTCTTCAACAGCGTGCAGGCCGAGTTCATCGGTCGCACCGATCACCTGCCCACCTTTCACGCCGCCTCCCGCCATCCACATCGAGAATCCGGTGGGATTGTGATCGCGTCCGTTGCCTTTTTCGCTCATCGGCGTGCGGCCAAACTCGCCTCCCCAGATCACGAGGGTCTCGTCGAGAAGGCCACGCTGCTTGAGGTCGGCCAGCAAGCCGGCGACCGGCTTATCCATGGAACGGCAGAGCGAAGAATGGTTCTTTTCGATGTCGGAGTGGGAGTCCCACTTGCTGCCCGTGCCGCTGTAGAGCTGGATGAAACGCACACCCCTTTCGACGAGGCGACGAGCCAAGAGGCAGTTGCGACCAAACGTTTCGGTGTCTTTGTGATCGATGCCGTACAGACGCTGCGTGGCCTCGGTTTCTTGAGCGAGGTCGACGGCTTCGGGAGCCGCCTGCTGCATGCGAAAGGCGAGTTCGTAGCTGCGGATGCGGGCTTCCAACTCGCTCTGCTGTGGTCTCGCAGCGGCATGGCTGCGATTGAAGTCGTCGAGCAGCGACAGGGATGCCTGCTGCCGCGCTGCATCAAAGCCTTTGGGGGGCTGCAGATACTGGATCGGCTCGTTCGCAGCGCCATCGATCCGCACCCCCTGATGTGCCGCCGGCATGAAGCCGCTGCCCCAGTTACGAGGCCCGTTCACCGGTCGGCCGCTGCTATCGCACATCACCACAAACGCAGGAAGGTCTTCGTTGGCCGTGCCGAGGCCGTAGTGCACCCAGGAACCGAGCGAGGGGCGGCCGGCGGTGTTGAGGCAGGTGTTCATCTGACACACGCCGCCAGCATGGTTGATGCCGTCGGTGACACAGGAGCGAATCACCGCGATGTCATCAATTTGACCTGCGATGTGCGGCATCCAATCGGAGGCCCACAGCCCACTCTCGCCATGCTGGGCCCAGGTGCGAGGTGATGCGAGCAAGGGCGCACCCTTTTCCCCCATCGCGGTGATCGGCTCACGGAAGCTCGCCGGCAGCGGCTTGCCGGAGAGTTCCTTGAGCAACGGTTTGGGGTCGAGCAGATCGAGGTGACTCGGCCCCCCCTCCATGAAGAGCCAGATCACGCTACGTGCCCGCGGCGGATGGTGCGGCAGGGCCAAGCCGGCCTGCAGGTCTCGCGACACGAGCCACGAGAGCGCGAGGCTGCCCAGTCCGCTGCTCCCAGCCTGCAACATCGTCCGGCGAGAAAAGGACGGGCCAGCTGTCGCTGAAGCGCTTGAGTGTGAGGTGCTGCCGTGGCGTCGCATGCGGGATCCTTGTTCGGTAGGCCATCCAGACGGTGGTGGCGAAGCGGTCGTTGCCCGGTTGAAGGTGGCTGGGGATGCGACGTGGGATTAATCCACGTACAGGAACTCTCCGGAGTTGAAGAGCACGTGGCAAAAATCGGCCATCCGTTCCCCGTCGAGCCGCGGGGTTCCGGTATCGTCGTTCACCGTCACGAAGGCGATGGCTCGAGCAAGTTCGTCGCTCCGTGGCTCGCGGCACCAAGTAAGACGAATTGCCTGCCGTACCGCGTCTTCCGGGGTGGAACTGGTTTGCTGCACTCGGTCGGACAGTTCGCGAGCACGGGCGAGCACCTCTTCTCCGTTGAACATCGCCAGGGCTTGGGTGGGCGTGGTGGTGGTGTTCCGCACGGAGACTCTCTCCAGCCCATTGGCCATGTCGAACTGGTGGAGCAGCGTGTCGTTGCGGTTGCGGTAACTCTTGACGTAGATCCCGCGGCGCGGCACGTGGGCATCCACTCTTGGGCCTCCATGCGTTGCATCGAGTTGCCCACAGGTGAAGAGCATCGCGTCGCGAATCTCTTCAGCGCGGAGTCGGCGGACGCGGGCCCGCCAGACGAGGTCATCGCCGGGGTCGAGTATCTGAGCCTGCTCGGCGTTTGCGTGCATCGCCGACTGACGCCAGGCCGCGGAGAGTACCAACTGCTTGTGCAGGTGCTTCAGGCTGAAGCCGCTCTCGATGAAGTGTGCCGTGAGCCAGTCGAGGAGTTCGGGGTGGCTGGGAGGCTGTCCCAGGCTGCCAAAGTCGTTGGGGGTGCTCACAAGCCCCCGCACAAACCGCCACTGCCACATGCGATTCACGATGACCCGTAGCGGCAGAGGATTCGCTGCATCGCCAATCCAGGTGGCGAGCGCCTGTCGCCGCCCGACCCCATCGGCAAGTTTGCTACCGGCCGCGATTGTTGGCTCAGCCGCATGGCCACGCCGGAGCACCTCCGGTGCGGCAGGAGGGATCGTGGCTGTGGTGCCAGGAATGCGTGTGGCTGAGGCGGTGCCCGGGAAGGCTGAGACCGTCATGGCGGTCGGTAAGGGCTTGGGCTTGAGGTTGTCGAAGGTGGCGAGTTCCTTCTCCAGGCCTGCGAGTTTCTCCTTGTCTTCCTTGGAGATTCCCGACAGCGGCCCGCCCGACTCTTCCTGAAACTGCCGTGCCACGAGATAGGCCATCTGATCTTCCCAACTCGTGCGTTCCGCAACGGGCTTGTAGTAGCAGGCTTGAATGTCGAGCGGAAACTTCTCGACCGTCGATCGCCATTTGCGGATGTGGTAGGGCGTGACGAGATCGCTGATTTGCTGGCGAACCTCGGCAGTGGCATCTTCCCAAACTGCGAGCGCGGTGGCGTGCGTGAGCCGCTCTTGCTCGGTGGCTGCAGCGACATCATCCCGCCACACCACGGGCTCCAGGAATGCCCGCAAGGCGTGGTAGTCGTGTCGCGAGACCGGATCGAACTTGTGGTCGTGGCAGCGGGCGCAGGCCATGCTCAAGCCGAGGAACACGTCCCCCACGACGTCCGTCATTTCGTTGACGATGTCATTCCAGTGACCTGCCGCGTCGCGCTGGTTGTATTCATAGATGCCCAGCCGCAGAAAGCCGGCGGCAACGATCGCGTTGGGGTTGTCTCCCGGGAGTTCGTCGCCGGCGAGTTGCTCGGCCACAAACTGTGGATAGGGGATGTCGGCATTGAAGGCATCCACCACGTAGTCGCGATACCGCCAGATCTGCGGGCGGTAGGCATCCTGATTCCATCCGTCTGATTCGGAGTACCGCACGAGATCGAGCCAGAAGCGAGCCTGGTGCTCCCCGTAACGTGGGTCGGCGAGGTACCGATCGACCACCCGCTCCCAAGCGGCGTCGAAGGCGTTCGTCTCGAGATCCGCGCGAAAGGCATCGACGTCCTCAGGGGTGGGTGGGAGCCCCAGCATGTCGAAGGAGAGTCGGCGAATGAGTGTCTCTGGTGAGGCTTGGTCGGCGGGAGTGAGCCCCGTCTCGCGGAGACGGGCGAGCACGAAGCGATCGATCTCATTTGCCGACCAATGGTCATCGGCGAGTTGCGGCGGCGCGATGGGCTGCAGCGGACGGAAGGCCCACCAGTTCCGATCTTCCTCGCTCACCGAGAATCCGGGGGCACGCAGCAGGGCGGTCGTTTCTGGCCAGATGGCTCCCCCTGCCACCCAGTTCGTGAGGGCTGCGAGTTCGTCGGCCGGGAGTGGCTCATCAGGTGGCATCTCCAGCCCATCCCGGCGGACCGCAGCGAGCAGGAGGCTCTCGTCAGGGTTGCCAGCGATGAGGGCAGGACCACTTTCTCCCCCTGCTATCAGGCCTTCGTGCGAGTCGAGGCGGAGCCCCCCTTCCTGCTTCTCTG